>CAZXWQ010000001.1:0-9998 GCA_964644545.1 uncultured Dehalococcoidales bacterium
TGCCACCCCTGAGGATGACGGCATTGCCCGATTTCAGGCAGAGGACAGAGATATCTACAGTAACGTTGGGTCTACTCTCGTACATAGTGCCGATTACCCCGAGGGGGACTCGTTTTCTGCCTATCAGTAAGCCATTGGGCAGGGTGCGCATGTCAAAGACCTCGCCCACCGGGTCAGGCAGCGCTGCCACTGCCAGCACATCCCGGGCAATACCTTCGATGCGGCTGGAGTCGAGCATCAGGCGGTCCAGCATGGCGGTATTCATGCCTGATGCTTTGGCTTCTTTACAATCCATTTGATTGGCGGCGAGTATTTCGTCCTTGTTGGCAAGCAGGTCACCGGAAATATTGCGCAAAGCCTGGTTCTTGACCTCAGTAGAAAGGTAAGCCATGCGCCGGGAAGCTGCCTTGGCGGCACTACCCTTTGCCTCAAGTTCTTCTATGTCTCTTTTCATGATATTTGCTCCTCCTGAACTATCAGGTAGTCCTAGTTATCTTCTCTATATTTCCTGGCGAACTCCGGGTCATATGGGGCCCTTCTTCCGACGCACCTTTCCCGCGGGCATAGCTGGCAGCTTTCAAACCTGGTTTCAGCTGGGAAATATATTCCAGAGACAGATTTCAGCGGGAACATTACGCAACTCTCCGTTAGTTTAACTCCAACAAGCTCTTCCACATTGCCAAATAGTGAAAACAGCTCCTTCTGCTGTGATACCGGCCAGGACTCCAGAGAGCCCGGATTCATGTGTGAGATGTTGCCAAGCGCGTAGTACCTTGTCAGGTAATCTCTGAGATAGGCATTAGCTATCCCCAAAACGACGGTCTTAATTGCGTCGAGACAGAAAGATTTCATAAAATCATCAGATGGGAGCTCTATTTCCTCGAGTTCTGTTCCGCATGTCGCCACATATGGGAAGGCCCTTTCCACCTTGTCCAGATTTTTCCTGAGTACACGGCTGGTAAACCTTACGCCATCAATAATTAGCGAGTCGCCATCCTTATCATCAATATAGGCAACTTTGAAGACTGCCCTGGGTCTGGCAATGGGACGAACAACCTCAATTAGTTCTTCAATCATTTCTTCAACGTGTTTATTTCGATGGCGCATACGCATAAATTTCAATACCCTTTCGGGCTCTAAGCTGACAGGAATGTTATTAAGTACTTCCATGAGATGACTCCAAACTCCAAACAATCGACTTTATTATATTCATATTTCTACCTCACCCCCTTAATCCCCCTCTCCTATCAAGGAGAGGGGGAAGTTTTTTATGGAAGAGGGGCTTCGCCCCTCTCGGACTCCTGATTATTAATGCATAGGTAGCTGTTTGCCTTCCTTCTTGGAAACCCTTGGTGCTTTAGCAAAGGTTACGCTTGTCTGGGTCTGCGGGGGCATATCAACCGTTTTGCCCTGTAAAAGCTCCTCTATGGTTAGTACCTGTATTTTAGGGTAGTCTTTATCCCAGATTGGGGAGTGGTAGTAGCCGGCATCCAGAGCTTCGGTGGTCATCGGGGTGGTGGGTGGTTCTAAGGTGATAAAGACGCCGATGGCATCATTAGCGGCGACTGCCTTAAGCTCCCTGACAGCATTTACTCCAACGTGTCCACTCTTGACCTGAACTAAAACACGATTGGGTTTTCCACTGACCTCATCTATGAAGTGAATAATACCATCTATACCTTTATCAGCGCCCTTCTTTTTTTCACCGAGGGGTCTGGCTTTGATTAAGCTCAGAGCCCACCATTGGAACTGGTAGCGGTCTTGATGGGCTAGAGCCTTAGCTCCAGATAAATCCACCGGCTCGCCGATGACCTCAACCTCAATATCAAAACTATCTTTGAGTCGGTTGCGCATTAGGGCGATGGCCAGATGGGTGATGTCAATGCCAATCCAGCGGCGGCTTAGCTTCTGGGCAGCGACAATAGCGGTGCCACAGCCGCAGAAAGGGTCGAGGACAATATCACCTTCGTTAGAGCTGGCTTTGATGATACGTTCCAAGAGAGAGAGGGGTTTTTGCGTTTCGTAGCCAAGTCTCTCCTTGTGAGCTCCGGCCAGTGAACCAACATCATCCCATACGTCTTGAACTGGTGTACCCAGCGATTCATCAAGGTATAGTTTCTTTCCCACATATCCTGTTCTTGAGTAGTAAAGTCTTCCTTCTTTGTGTAATTGTTCCATCGTCTCTTTGCTGTATCGCCACGCCCTAGTGTGTCCCTTCCACTCATATACTGGGTTCCCTTTCTCTGCTCCTCCTGGAGCAGTTAGAGGCGAAATCCTAAAGCGCCGTCCGGTCTCTGGGTCAACGTATCTGTATGTCGAGGTCACGTATTCGGGATTGAGAGGCGTAAAAACCTGAGACCAATTCGGCTTGTCTGTTTTCGCGTAAAACATAATGGTATCATGTACGCGTCCAAAGTGTCTGGATCCCTGACCAACGTCGCTATGAGTTCCATAACGTCTCCATACAATCTCGTTTCTGAAGTTCGCTGGCCTGAATATCTGGTCAAGCACCAGCTTTAGATAGTGGCTGGCAGTGGGGTCACAGTGGAGGTAGAGAGAGCCGGTGGGCTTGAGGACACGGTGAAGCTCTATGAGCCTGGCGGTCATCATCACCAGATAAGCCATAACATCGTTACCACCTATGGCATCGTGCAGGACACCGATTAGCTTACCTACCTTTAACGGTCCCTGAGTAACAATCTCGTGGTAGGTATTCTGCGCAGTCGGCCCCCACTCCCAGGTGTCAGTAAAGGCTTTTATCTGTGCTTCGGACTCAACCCCGCCGTTTTCTTTGAATAGTATGTTATAGTCCTTTTTGCTGTTAAAGGGAGGGTCAAGGTATATCAGATCAATAGAGTTATCGGGGATGTGTTTGCGTAATATTTCCAGATTGTCACCATAATAGAGTACGTTGGTGTTTAATTCATTCATATTTGTACCTCCTAAAAATGCCAGGGTTCTATTGTATCAGGGTATATCTTTATGGTATAATTTACTCATCATGACAAACAAACCTAGCAAGCCTAAGCCTATTCCTCAATTGCCTCCTGATTCTGCTCCCAGAGTTGAACTTAAGGAGCCGAAAAAGAAGCAAGGGAGAAAGGGTTAGGCTGAAACGCTAAATACAAATACTCCTGATGCCAGAACTTCTATAGCTAGGCAAATATATGCCCTTCTCATCCATAAAGCTTTAGAGCGAAGCGGCTTTTCGTTATTTTCTACTGCACTCATTATTTGCTTGCCTGACCATATGGCTAATGCTTCATCTTCATATTCTCCAGATTCCATATGTTTATATAAATCAGATAGTGGTGGCTGAAAATACCACTCGCGCACCCAAAGTGAAGCGATAGTGGTTGTAGCTACTCCAGCAAATCCTAGCAGGATAACAACAGCAGGGAAAACTGACCAACAAGCCCAATCGGTGGTAGAAAAGGCTAGCATACCAACCAATGCGCCAGAAAAGGCTAAAATACCGGTGGTCATTGTGTCAAAATGTCGCCTGCGTTCATCCTGCTCTTTACTTTGTGTATTTGCAATATCATATAGCAAATCTGCCTTATTCATAACTTTCCCTTTCCTTTTATTGGTGCACTATAGCATCACCAGATTATTGCGGTGCACGACCTCGGAGCCGTAGTCGTGGCCGAGGAGAGCGGCAATCTGCCTGGAGTGTGCCCCCTTCATAACGCTAATATCGGCGGAGCTATAGTTGGTTATGCCGCAGCCAATTTGAACACCCTCTGGGTCATAGATATTCACTATGTCGCCCCGCTGGAACGCACCCTCAATCTGTTTAATCCCCGCTGCCAGAAGGCTTCGCTTCTGCTTCCTCAGAGCCAGGGCTGCCCCGGGGTCTACCATCAGCTTCCCTCTGGTGGATAGACCGCTAAGCATCCAGCGTTTACGGCTCTCCAGCTTGCTGGCAGCCGGCAGGAAGCGCGTGCCTTTATCCTCACCGGCAGCTGTTTTCAGGATGATATCCGGTTCCCTTCCGTCGGCAATAATTACTGTTACACCTGATGCGGTCGCCAGTTTGGCTGCCTCCACCTTGGTAACCATGCCGCCGGTGCCGAGGTCGCCGGCCGAATCAGCGGCCAGGCGTTCAATCTCCGAATCTATCCTGTCCACCTGTGGGATAAGGCGGGCATCAGGGGTACGGCGGGGGTCGGCAGTATGTAGCCCGGCGGTATCTGTCAGAATCAGGAGGAGGTCGGCATCGGTCAGATTGGCCACCATAGCTGATAAATTGTCGTTATCACCAAACTTAGCCTCTTCAATTTCGTCCACCGCTACAACGTCGTTTTCATTAATGATGCATACCACCCTCAGCTCCAGCAAAGCAAGGAGGGTATTGCGGGCATTTAGATAGCCGGCACGGTCAGAAAGGTCAGACCTGGTCAGCAGTGCCTGTGCCACGGTAATATCATGTTGTCCGAATAGTTGCTCATAGATATTCATCAGGCGACTCTGCCCGGCTGAAGCCAGCACCTGCTTGAAGGGAATACCCCTGACCTTCCCGGTCAGGCCCAGCTTAGACCTGCCGGCGGCTATGGCCCCGGAAGAGACTACTAGTAGCTCCAGGCCCTGCTGGTGTAGATGGGCTAACTGGGCAACCAGGCCGGACATTATATCCTGGTCGAGATGGTTACCGCCTCCGGTAAGCAGGCTGGTGCCGAACTTAGCCACTATCCGGTGATATATTGAATCAGTTTTCCCAATATTTACCTTGCTCACTTGCCGTTGCCCTGAATAGACTTGTCTAATTATAACATAACGAGTGGGGGCTGGTTGAAAGGGCGGGTACTTTTTGCTACAGTTGATGTGATGTGGATGAATTGAAAGAGCGTCAGTACCGCAGGGTGCTACCCATTATCTCGGTCGTTACCTTCATAGGCTTCCTTGATACCCACCTGCTAATACCGATCATGTCTCTTTTCGCCTCTGAGCTTGGCGCCAGTGTTGGCATTGCCGGGCTCATTATCGGCCTGTATTCAGTAACCAACACCCCGGCCAATATCCTGTTTGGTCGGTTAATTGATAAAATCGGCTACAAACTCCCTTTGACTATTGGTATCATCGGCGATGCGGTAAGTATGCTTCTTTATTCGGTATGCGGCTTGCCGATTCACCTGGCTCTGGTGCGTGTGCTGCACGGTACGAGTGGCGGGCTGGTTGGTCCGGCTACTATGTCGGTTACTGCTGATTACGGTAATCGGGTGCAAAAGGGCAGGACAATGGCCTTCTACGGTATGTCCATGGCTACAGCCACCCTGGTTGGCTACGGATTAAGTGGGGTGCTCGTCTCCCGGCTGGGCTACAATGCCGTCTTCTGGGTCGGGGCAGCAATACTGGCGGTTGGTATCGGCTTGAGCCAGTTACTACCCAGGGAGCTGGAGAAGGGGATTACAGTTCCCGAGACGCCATATGGTGGTGGCTTCGTGAAGGTTGGAGACCTGCTCAGGAAGAGAGGGCTGATTGTTGCTTACTGCTCAATATTTGCCCAGTACTTCACGTTCGGTGGTGTGGTGACGCTACTGCCCTTCTACATTGAGAGCCTGGAAATGGAAGCCTTTCACGTTGGGATGCTGCTGGCTATCTTTGCCGTTATGTTTATTATTGTCCAGTTCCCCGGTGGGGCTCTCTCCGACAGGTTGGGGCGGCGGGTACCCGCTATCATTGGTCTAAGCCTGGGGATAATCTCTCTGGTGATATTACCTCTACAGATAACATTCCCGCTGCTTGCCGTAGTAATGGGATTTTACGGGGTAGCCTACGGATTGCTCTTTCCGTCAATTTCAGCAATGGTTGCCGACCATACCCTTCCTGAAGAGCGCGGTATGGCAACCGGGATATTCCACGCGCTGCTTACCGCCGGGGTTGCCGTGGGGGCACCGGTAATGGGCTGGGTAGGACAGGGAGCAGGAATAAGTCTTGGCCTGATGTTGACCCCGGTTGTCATGGTTCTGGCTCTGGTAGTAGCTCTGGCAACATTAAAGCAATAGATTTTAGATTAGGCCGCTCAGCCGGAGCGTTGCCCTGTCTTTTTGGTAGGCGTATAATAAATTTTGGTACAACCCAGCTTGGTGGAGCCAGGCTAGAAGTGAGGAGGTTCTTTATGCAGATACGACCGCCATTTATGGTTTCCTACAGTATTACCAGGAAATGTAATCTGAGGTGCAAGCACTGTTATAGCGATTCCGTTGAGGAGGCAGCACCTGATGAGCTATCGACCGAAGAGGCGTTTCGGCTTATAGACGATTTGTCAGGGTGGGGGATAGGGCTTCTGATTATTGATGGCGGGGAACCTTTATGCAGGGAGGACCTGCTGGATATCGTGAAGTACGCCTCCTCAAAGGGTATAAGAACAACTATTGGCAGTAATGGCACTCTTATTGACGAAGCAATGGCAAAGAAGATGCTGGATGCGGGTGTGATGTCAGTGGCTATATCGGTTGATGCGGCTGATGCTCAGACTCACGATACATTCAGAGGCATAGACGGTGCTTTTAAGCAGACCTTCAGGGGCATAGAGGCATGCCGTAGTACCGGGCTACCTTTTCAGTTCAATATGGTAATCAGGAAGGATACCCTGCCACAGTTCGAGGATATGCTGCGTTTGGCAGTGGACAGCGGTGCTAATGCTGCTGAGGTTTTCGACCTGGTGGCGGCGGGAAGGGCCAAGCAGGAGTGCCAGGCCCAGGTCTTGAGTAATGACGAGAGAAAACAGGCGATGGAGTGGCTTGCCCAGGCTCAGGAGGAGTGCCCTATCATTATTCGGGTACCCGGCTGCCCCATGTATCCTCTTACCCTGCAACGAAAACAAATCAGGCCTAAGCACTTCCCGGCAGAGATGATGCGAAGGATTCCCTACTACGAGAGGGGCTGTGCCGCAGGTATGCCTATGGGCTACGTGATGATACAGTGCAATGGAGAAGTGAACCCGTGTATGTTGCTCCAGGTAGAGCTGGGTAATATCAGGGAGCAGAGCATAACATCCATCTGGGAAAATTCGCCCATACTAGCCAGACTGCGGCAGAGGGATTTGCTGAAGGGTGAATGTGGAGACTGTACCTGTAAAGCTACCTGTTCCGGGTGCCGTGGTAGGGCTTACGAGGAGACCGGTGACATGATGGCTGCTGATTCCGGTTGCTGGCTGGTATCTGAACTGGCTAAGGAGAAGAAAGTAATTCAGCAGGGTGGCGTAAACCCCTGATTTCCCGATATATCTGAACCTGTTTGTCTGGTGCTGCACCAGATTTTCTTTGAGGGCTAGGCCGTTTCGGCTAGCCCCAGAGGTGTTTGAGGAACAGAATGGAGCTATTAGGTTTGAGTCAACTGCTACATCTCATTGAGGAGATGCCTGCCTATCGGGGGCTTGTCGATGAGCTTGAGCAGCGCAGCGGCAACACAAGGGTGGTGGTGCTCGATGCCGCCAAACCATATCTCATCGCTGCCCTGTGCCAGAGCTTACGCCGACCGATAATGGTAATTACGGCGCAGCCGGATAATTGCAGGAGGCTCTACGGACAACTCGCTACCTGGTGTGCTTCCGAGCAGGTAAGAATCCTACCAGAACCTGATGCCCTGCCTTACGAACGTATTGCCTCAGACACGCCCACCGAGCTAGAAAGACTCCAGGTACTATCGGCTCTGGCTAATATGGGTAAAGATGATACTCCTCTGGTTGTTGCCTCAGCGGCGGCATTCATACAAAGGACAACGCCGTATAGTGATTTCATTGCTACCTGCCACACCGTAGAACAGGGGACGAATATCGAGCCGCTCCACATGCTGGGACGGTGGGAAGCGATGGGTTATAGAATAGAGAGCGTTGTAGAGGTACCGGGCACTATCAGCCACCGTGGTGGGATTGTAGATATATACCCGCCCACCAGTGACCTGCCGGCCAGGCTTGAGTTCTTTGGTAATACCGTGGAGAGCATTCGACTTTTCGACCCGGCGAACCAGCGCTCGATGAGAGAGGTACCCTCAATCATTGTTGGCCCGGCCACGGAGTTGCTGACTCCTCTGCTAGGTGATAAATCGGAGCTGGAGTCTATATTGAATAGCATTGACCTGACTGGTTGCAGTACTGAAGCCAGGCTCCAGTTCGAGCAGGAAATGGCTATGATAATTGATAAACAGAGGCCAGACAACCTGCGGTTCTACGCCTCGCTGTTTAACAAGGACAGTATTCTTAACTACCTGCCGGAGAATGCAGTTTTGATACTTGATGAACCAGAGAGCATCAGGGTAGCCATAGAAGACCTGGACACCAAAGCTGATGAGCTGCGCGCCGGGAGGTTGGAGCGCGGCGAGCTGCCGGACGGTTTTCCAAAGCCGTATTTCACCTGGGATGAGCTGGAGCCAGGGATAGAGAGAAGACAGTGTATGACGCTTACTGCCTGGGGTATTCCTGATGATGAACGGTGCTACCAGCTAGGCTTTACCCCTGCTCCTAACTATGCTGGACAGCTACCGACCTTTATACAGAGGGCCCGGCAGATATTAGACCAAAGACAGCGGCTCATTCTCATCAGTCATCAGTCTAGCCGATTAGCGGAGCTACTTGAGGAGGAGGATATTATTGCTGTGCCCCTCACTGAAATCAAGCAGATACCTTCACCTGGCTCACTGACCCTTCTCCAGGGGCTGCTGGCCGGGGGCTGGGTTATGAGTAATGATACCTTCCTGCTCACCGATGCAGAAATCTTTGGGTTTATCAAGCAACAGCGGCAGGTCAGGAAACGACCGGTGCCACGCCAAAAGCTCTTTATTGACATAATACCAGGCGATTACGTGGTGCATATTGAGCACGGGATTGCCGAGTTTACCGGTTTTACCATGATGCGCACCGAAAGCAGTGCGAAGGAATTCCTGGTGCTACAGTATGCTGCCGGTGATAAGCTCTATGTCCCTGCCGACCAGATAGACCGCGTTGGGCGCTACATAGGTGGCACTGAGCAGGCACCGCTTTTAAGTCGGCTGGGCACTCAGGAGTGGACACGAACCAAGCAGAAGGTCAAAGAGTCGGTGGAGGAGGTAGCCCGGGGGCTACTGGCTCTGTATGCTGCCAGGGAGGTAGTGCCCGGCTTTAACTTTTCTCCTGACGCCCTGTGGCAGAGGGAGCTTGAGGCTTCCTTTCCTTATGTTGAGACCCCTGACCAGATAGAGGTGCAGAAACAGGTGAAGGAAGATATGGAAAGGGTCAAACCGATGGACCGGCTGGTTTGTGGGGACGTGGGCTATGGTAAGACAGAGGTAGCTATCCGCGCTGCTTTCAAGGCGGTGATAGATAATAAGCAGGTGGCAGTGCTGGTGCCAACTACAGTGCTGGCCCAGCAACACCTGGCAACGTTTACCCAGAGGCTCGATGCGTTTCCAGTAAGGGTCGAGGTATTAAGTCGGTTCCGCTCTCCCAGAGAGCAGCAGGACGTTATTGAAGGATTAGCCAGTGGCAGGGTTGATATCTGTGTCGGTACTCACCGGCTGCTGCAAAGGGATGTTAAATTCAAAGACCTGGGGCTATTGATTATTGATGAAGAGCAGCGCTTTGGCGTTGCCCACAAGGAATATCTGAAGCAAATGAGGCAGGAGGTGGACGTTCTAACGCTCAGTGCCACGCCTATACCCCGTACCCTTCACATGTCTCTGGTAGGGGTAAGGGATATGAGCACCATGGAGACTCCCCCCGAAGACCGACTGCCCATCAAGACCTATGTTGCCCGGTATGATGAGTATTTAATCAGGGAGGCGATACTTAGAGAGATGGAACGAAATGGGCAGGTCTTCTTCGTGCATAACCGGGTGCAGTCAATAGCCATCGTAGCTGAGAGGCTGCGGTCGATGGTGCCAGAGGCCAGGATAGCAATCGCCCACGGGCAGATGCCTGAGGGGGAGCTGGAAAGGGTGATGGCTGAGTTTATTCGCGGCATGCACGACATACTGTTATGCACCACTATTATTGAGTCGGGGATGGACATGCCCAATGTTAA
>CAZXWQ010000001.1:10098-22433 GCA_964644545.1 uncultured Dehalococcoidales bacterium
ACATACTGTTATGCACCACTATTATTGAGTCGGGGATGGACATGCCCAATGTTAATACCATGATTGTCAACCGGGCGGATAAATTTGGCCTGACCCAGCTTTATCAATTGAGGGGCAGGGTGGGGCGCGGCGCCAACCTTGCCTATGCCTACTTCCTCTATGAGAGGGGGCAGAGCCTGACGCCGGTGGCAGAGAAACGCTTGAGGACGATATATGAAGCTACCGAGCTGGGAGCCGGTTTTGGTATTGCCATGAAGGACCTGGAGATAAGGGGGGCCGGGACACTACTGGGAGTGAGACAGAGCGGGCACATCAGCGCCGTTGGCTTTAGTCTTTACTGCCAGTTGCTGGCGGCGGCTGTTGAGAAGCAGAAAGCCAGGCAGGCGGGAGTGCCCGAGGAGGAGATACAGCCGTCAAAGCTGCCACCGCCGAGCGTAGACCTGCCCCTGCCGGCATTCATACCTGAGGAATATGTGTTTGACCTAACCACGCGGCTGAGCCTTTACCAGAGAATGGCAGAGGTGGAAAGGGTGGAGCAGATAGAGGCACTGGCGCAGGAGCTTACCGACAGGTTTGGTGTATTGCCGCCGGAGGTAGAGAACCTGCTCTACGCCGTGAAGATAAAGGTTCTGGCGGCTAATGCTGGTATTGAGTCCGTGTCTACCGAGCACGGGGAAATCGTATTGAGGCTGTTTGATGGTATGCGGTTTGACAGGCAGAAGCTGCAGCCTGTGCTGAGGGACGGGATAAAGGTGGGCAACACCCAGCTAAGGCTGAACAGGAGGCGGCTGGGGAAAGAGTGGCAGGGGGTGATGGAGGAGGTGTTAAATAAGATGGGGTGATATAATTTAGGGTAAGTGCTATTGAAGGTAGCCCTTACGTCTCAGTATCTCGATGTACTCATCTCGAGAAAGTTTGCATGCAACGGCTTGTCTAAATTCGCTGCGGGTAAGACCAAGTTGCTTTGGCATGCTTTTCTGGAAAGGTAGATCACCTGCCTTATGTGAACGACGAGAGCGCGTAATTTTGTTGCCTTCATATTCAAACCAAATAAGGCGATCGCCAGCATTACGGGATTTCATCTGAAACTTTTTTACTATGTGTTCGAACTGGTGTGCCTTAATGGTCATGAGACTTCTTTTATTGTTTGACGCAGGCTATCCCATATCCTTACTAGATCAGAGCCTAGCCTATTATTCTCTTCCTTGAGAGTAAAATAAAGTTCAGCGATGGTTGCCTGTAAATCTGCAATGGCTTCAGTTAAGTGAGTTCCAAAACCGAATTCCTCCAATTCCTCACAGTAAGCAACAATATCGCTGTTGTCGTGCTCAAAAGTTATTGTGAGGGGCACATTAAGACGTAGTCGCGGGTCACGTAATGCGCCCAGTAACATAGTTGATGGAAGTGTTGGTCCTACGGTTTCAGTTGGCTCGGGGTGAAGCACAAAAGGCGGAAATATCCCCACGGGTTCATCCCCACTGACACCTTTGCTTGTTTCTATTTCTAGCTCCATTATTGCACTCATAGCTTCACCACCTACTCTTTTGGTTTTTCTCTTTGCACAGCATTTATGGCAATACGCCCCAGAAACATATCATTGGCATATAAGCGGAACTCATACTGTCCTGGTTCTGGAACCAGCAGAGCCATGGGGAAACTCATTAGTGAATCGAATGTGTCTAAACGGTTCTCGATAGTCAATGCATCTTTTGTTTCGGCCTCTGCAAGTATGTTACCACTTTTCACCTGTGCATACTGAGTTTTGAATATATACTTACCTTGAGCATCAGTGAGTCTAAAATAAACTGATAACCATCGTGAAGTTGGGAATTCTCCAGCTATTATCCGGTCAAAAATTCCGACCAACGTCTTCTTTCCTGAATTTCGGTCAATGGTACCACTATCACAAACCAAGAGTGCTAGTAGATAAGGCACCACTTTACTGAGAGTCTGTTTCTCACTGGCCACTAGACACCTCTACCCTAATTGCTACTTATCCGCAAGGTGAGTGTTTACGTTAATTCAGTACGCAGATTATGATAATATTATAATAATATATTAATTGTCAAGTAATACACAATCTCTACGTGTAGATGAGTCTAAGAGGGGCTTTGCCCCTCTTTTTTATTTATTTCCCCCTCTCCTTTGAAGGAGAGGGGGACCGAGGGGGTGAGGTTGATAGAAATCTGTGTTATTTCTTGAGATTGCTTCGCCGTCCTTCTGGGAAGGGCTCCTCGCAATGACAGTGGGGGATAGGAACACTAATAAGATGGTATAATTTGAGCAGGTAGGGAAGCGTATCTGCGATGGATAATACAACAATTGATGTTTTGAAGTGGATTGGGGTGGCGTTAGCGGCAGGGTTTGTTGGCTATTTCGGGCGGTATCTGGCTATGCTGCTGATAGAGAGAGCGCGCCGGAAGAGAGCCGAGCCGACAACCGCGGCTGAGACTGCCGGAGAGACCCCTGCCAGCCCGGAAGAGAGGCTGGTAGAAGCGCAACTGAAGGTTGAAAAGAAGAGGGCAAAGGCGGGGGCGAAAAAGGCAAAGAAAAGATAGAAACATGGGTGAGGTTAGCTTATTTATAAGAAGCTGTAGTATATACTGAGATTGCTTCGTTGCTGAGGCTCCTCGCAATGACGGGGGGTTAGAAGTGATGGCAGGCTACCAGGTGCCCGCCGCCAGTGTCTCTCAGTTCGGGCTCCTGTTCCTGGCAGATAACGGTTGTCTTACTGCACCGGGGGTGGAAGCGGCAGCCACCGGGGGGAGTAATCGGGCTGGGAAGCTCGCCGGGCAGCAGGATTATCTTTCGCTGGCGCTCGGCTACAGGGTCGGGTACCAGAACGGCGGAAAGCAGGGCCCGGGTATAGGGACTGAGAGGATTATCAAAAAGCTCGTCAGTATAAGCTAACTCCATAAACTTGCCGGCATACATCACGGCTACGCGGTCGCTGATATTGCGCACCAGTGCCAGGTCATGAGCGATAAATAGATAGGTGAGATTGCGCTCTTCGCGAAGCCTCATCAACATATTGATAACCTGTGCCTGAATTGAGACGTCCAGGTGGGCAACGGGGTTGTCACACGCGATAAAACCTGGCCGCAGCGCCATAGCCCTGGCTATCTCGATACGCTGTCGCTGGCCGCCACTGAACTCGTCGGGGTAGCGCTGTGCCATATAAGGCTCAAGCTCCACCATCCTGAGTAGCTCAGCAACTAGCTCCTTACGTTCCCTGCTGCTGGCTATGTTGTGTACCCGCAGCGGCTCAGCAATGCTATCCCCGACGCGCATAGTGGGGTCCAGTGCCAGATATGGGTTCTCGAATATCATCTGCATATGCCTCCGCTTGGCTGTCATTTTTCGCTGGCTGAGTTTACCGAGGTCGGTTCCATCAAAGAACACCTTGCCGGCGGTAACCCTTTTATGAAGCCGCAGGATAGAACGCGCGGTGGTGGTCTTGCCACAGGCAGTTTCGCCGACCAGTCCCAGAGTCTCCCCTCTATTTATACAGAAGCTTATCCCATCAACCGCCTTAATATCGGCAATCTTCCTGCGGAGGACGCCGGCGGTTACAGGGAAATACATGCGAAGGTTCTCCACTCTGACCAGAGGTTCATCCATTCCCATCGGTCTCCTCCAGCCTGTTGCGTGCTGAGGGCTTATCCCATTCCCGGGTTGAGCTATTGCCCCCGGGAGACAAAGGCTTTGACTCTACGTTCGAAGACGCTGCGTTCGAGGAGGACACGACGCTGGCACTTGAGGCATTTAATACCAATATCAGCGCCGAGCCTGACCACCTGCCACTCGTAGCTGCCGCAGGGGTGTTTTTTCTTGAGGCGGACTACATCGCCCAGCTTTATCTCGATAACCATTGGCTATTATTTAAGAGCAGATACGTGCTGGTTAATTTCATCCCGCAGGGTTGATGCGGCACGCCGGGCGGCTTCGGGGAAGTCCTTGCCGCTTGAAGCGTAGAGAACCTGCCGGGACGAGTTTATGATTATTCCTGTCCCCTGAGCGTTAACCCCGTAGCGTACTGCCAGCCCGAGGTCTCCGCCCTGGGCACCGACGCCCGGTATCAGAATGGTCATATCGGGGTGGCTCTGCCGAATCAGCTTCAGTTCTTCGGGGTAGGTAGCGCCGACAACCAGCCCCACATTGCCGCTGGTGTTCCACTGGCTGGCTCTGGCGGCTACTATCTCAAACAGGGGGCGATATCCTTTTTCAAAGCGACAACGGAGAGACTGGAAATCAGCAGAGCCGGGGTTTGATGTACGACACAGGATGAATATACCTTTGTCCTGGTATTCAATGAAGGGTTCCACGGAATCAAAGCCCAGATAGGGACTGACCGTGGTGGCATCAAAACCGAGGACAGAAAAAATAGCCCTAGCATAGGCTCTGGCGGTATTACCGATATCACCACGCTTGGCATCGGCTATTACCGGGATTCCGTCGGGGACGTGTTTGACGGTTTGCTTCAGGGCATCGAGTCCCTCATCTCCGAGCGCTTCATAGAAGGCGAGGTTGGGTTTATAGGCGCATACCAGGTCAGAGGTGGAGTCGATGATTTCCCTGTTGAACTCAAAGACACCTAGTTTATCAGGAATACGCTCCGGACTGGGGTCAAGCCCGATGCAAAGTAGACTCTGGTTTTTCCTGACCGCCTTGTCTAACTTTTCAGAGAAATTCATCTGGCACCTCCTTTATGCCAGGGTCGGGCCGGGTCTACCTGATAATATCAATCCTATGGGGTGGCGTCAAGGGCCTTTAGCCTGAATTGACTTCATTAGCGTACTCTACTAATATTAGGTATGTATTAAGCAGGGTTGAAAAACTCTGAGCCGTGGTGGCAATCAGATAGAAAGGGGAAAAGTGTCAGGGAGCGAAAAGGTGACATCCAGGGAACTTTCCATAAAAGTTAGCGAGGAAATGCTGAGGGCAGACCTGGAAAATTACCGGCAGAAGGCTCTACAGCTCGGTGCTTCACAGGGTGTGATTATACCAGCCGAATCGGTTCAGGTAGATGAGCGGGCAAGGCTTAAATGTTCAATACCTCCCTGTCCGAACTATAATCGCTGTGCTATGTGTCCGCCGCATACCCCTGAGCCGGAGTTCATGCGCAAAGCATTTAGTCGGTTCAACTGGGCAATACTATTCGCAATTGATGTCCCCGTTGAAGATTTTGTTGATGTTAAGAGATATTATCCTCACGGGAAGAATTATCAAAGAAAGGCCGACCAGATTGCCGGCGAGATTGAAACCCTGGCTTTTGCTGATGGTTACCGGTTTGCCCTGGGCTTTGGTGCCGGCGGCTGCCGGGATACACTTTGTAATGGCGGGTTATGCGAGATGCTGGATAGCGGTCGCTGTTCACATATATTGAAGGCCCGTCCGTCGATGGAGGCGGTGGGCATTGATGTTGTTGACCTGGTTAATAAGGTTGGCTGGGACATATATCCTATTTACAGGAGTTGTGACCCCAGGGCAATTCCCAGCGCCATATCGGTAGGGATTATCTTTATACACTAGCTCTTGGGGTCAATGGTGTGGGCAGGAAATAGATAGAGAGGAGCTACCGATGGCAAAGGATATCATAGAGTTACTGGAAGACTATATTCCGGAAGATAATCCGAAGAAATGGCCAAAGCTGTCCAGCACTGTGGAGTCGCGACGCCTGGAGCTTTTACTGCTCAAGGAGATACTCCTGGAGCTGAGAGAGCTGAACAAGGCCAGATAAATCCGTCCTGGTTCTTTATCCACAGGAGGAGCAGTTTAATAAATGGTATCAAAAATATCTTTGTTTCCCTCAACAACTGAGGTGAATGAGCAGGGTCACTTAGCAATTGGCGGTTGTGATACCGTGGAGCTGGCTGCCGAGTTTGGCACGCCCCTGTATTTGTTCGATGAATACAACATACGCAGCAAGTGCCGAGAATTCAAAGATGAATTTGGCAAACGCTATGCTGATACCACGGTTGCTTACTCATGCAAGGCCTTCATAAACAAGGCTCTGACACTCCTCTTTATGGAGGAGGGATTGGGGCTGGATGTCGTCTCCGGCGGAGAGATTGGTATCGTTCAGTCGGCTGGTTTCCCCATGGATAGGGTTTATTTCGCCGGCAACAATAAGTCGTCTGAGGAACTTATTTTAGCTCTAGAGTCGGGTGTGGGTCGCATAGTAGTAGACAACTTCCATGAGCTTAAAATGCTGGGTGAAATAGCCAGGGAGAAGGGCTGTACACCTGATATATTACTGCGCGTCTCACCCGGGGTGGACCCCCACACCCATCAGTATCTTGCTACCGGCATTATTGACAGCAAGTTCGGTATCCCTATGGTTCTTGGTGAGAAGGCAGTGACAGCCGCTATGTCCATGCCTGGTTTAAACCTGGTAGGTCTACACTTCCACATAGGTTCCCTTATCTTCGAGGTTGAGCCGTACCTAGAGTCTATTAAATCTATACTAAGTTTTGCCGCCGAGATGAGGCAGAAATATGGTTTTCAACTCAGGGAACTGGATATTGGCGGGGGGTTTGCTATTCAGTACACCCTGGATTCTCCAGCACCGCCAATCTCAGTCTATGCCGAGAAAATAGTATCGAGCATTATTGCTGGATGCAGCGAGTTGAATATGGAAGCGCCGAGGCTCGTTATTGAACCGGGAAGGTCAATGGTGGGGCAGTCCGGAGTGGTGCTGTACACGGTGGGGGTAATCAAGGACATACCGGGTGTCAGGCGTTATGTCTCGGTGGATGGGGGCATGGCTGACAATATCCGCCCTGCTCTCTACGGGGCGAGGCATGAAGCGGTGGTGGCTAACAAGATGACGGAGAAAGATACGGATAAGGTGACTATTGCCGGCAAGTTTTGTGAATCCGGGGATATTCTAATCTGGGATATTAGTTTGCCGCCACTGTCAGATGGTGATATTCTGGCAGTAGCGGGTTGTGGCGCTTATTGCCTTACGGAGGCGATGAACTATAACGCCTCATTCAAACCGGCGATTGTCCTGGTTAACGGGGGCAAGGCGCGCCTTATACGCCGCCGGGAGACACTGGAGGACCTGACCCGGTGTGATATGGTGTAGAGATTAATTAGGGAGACTGTAGAGTGTGGTCGGTAATTGGACAAGATAGGGCGGTGTCTCTTCTCCAGCGGGGACTGGAGAAGAGCTCTCTGGCGCATGCCTATCTTTTTATCGGTCCTGCCCACGTGGGCAAGATGACGCTGGCTGTAAATCTGGCACAGGCATTGAACTGCGAAGCCGCTGAACCACCCTGCGGCGAGTGTGCTTCCTGTCTGAAAATAGCCTCGGGAAAGCATGCCGACGTGCAGGTCATAGACCTGGAAAGTGGGAACGATTCATCGGAAGCCAGACTTCGCACCGAAATCAGTATTAGCCAAATCAGGGAAATGCAGCACTCAGCGAGCTTACCGCCATTCGAGGGCAAATATAAGGTATTTATTATTGATGGGGCTGAGTTACTTTCAATCGAAGCCGCCAATTGCCTGCTGAAGACACTGGAAGAGCCGGTGGGCAAGGTAATTTTTATATTGCTGACCACGAATGAAAGCCTTTTGCCGGCAACGATTGTTTCGCGCTGCCAGCGGGTGGAGATAGTTCCCGTGGTGATTAAGGAGGTAGAGGATGCTCTCTGCAGCCGCTGGGGTTTTGAGTCACAAAAAGCCGGACTTCTGGCCAGGCTCTGCGGCGGCTGTCTGGGTTGGGCAGTAACGGCTGCCCGTGATGATGGTCTGCTACAGCAGCGTGCCGAGTGGCTGGACGGATTACTTGAGATTGTTGATGCTGATAACGAGAGGCGTTTTACTTACGTTGCCCAACTGGTGGACAGGTTTAGCCAGAACAGGGGATTGGTCCAGGATAGACTGGAACTGTGGCTTGACTGGTGGCATGACCTGCTACTGGTTAAGGTTGGGTGCGGCGATGCTGTTACCAATGTCGACCGACTGTCTGTCCTTGTGGAGATGGCAGGGGGGTATAGTCTGGCTCAGATAAGAGCATTTATTGACAATATTCGGGCGGCTGGAGAGCAGCTTAGACTGAATGCCAATCCGCAACTGGTGCTGGAGGTATTAATGCTTAGCATACCCGCCGAGGCTAAGGTGAGGAATTTCACTAGCTAGTTTGAGGTAAAGAATGACTGTTGTTGGAGTACGATTCAAGAGGGCCAGTAAAATATATTACTTCGACCCATCAGGTATTGATTTAGAGGTGAATGACTATGTAGTGGTTGAGACAAGTCGTGGTCTCGAAGTGGGGTGTATCGTCATTGCCCCCAAGCAGGTACTGGCAAGTGATGTAGTCAGGCCATTGAAGCCGGTAGTGCGTAAGGCGGAGCTGGAAGAGATTGAGCATGCACAGGAATTTGCAGGTAAGGAGCGAGAGGCTCTGGTTGAATGTGGCAGGCTGATTGCTGAGCTGGATCTGCCAATGAAGCTGTTGTTTGCTGAATACAGCCTTGATGGCAGTCACCTTACCTTTTCCTTCAGTGCTGCTCAGAGGGTTGACTTCCGTGAGCTGGTTCGACAATTAGCCGGCCGCTTCAAGGTGCGTGTGGAGTTGCGGCAGGTAGGCGCCAGGGACGAAGCCAAGCTGCTGGGCGGCTTTGGCAGGTGCGGTCGTCCTCTATGTTGCAGCAGCTTCATAAGTGAGTTTGCCCCTATTTCCATCAGGATGGCCAAGGAGCAGGGTTTGCCGTTGAACCCGATGAAGATATCAGGTGTTTGTGGTCGCTTGTTGTGCTGCCTGTCCTATGAGAATGAGCAATACCGTGAGATGAAGGAGAAGTTACCTAAGGAGGGGCAGCGCGTCTCTACAGAGATGGGGGAAGCCCGTGTAGTTGGAACTAATCCGCTGAAGGGTACAGTACTGGTTGAGCTGGAGAGCGAGGTGAATGTGGAGTTGCCCGTCAGTGAGATTACCGTCACGGACTAGCATCGGTGGGTGAGGTTGGTAATCAGTTGGAGTGGGGGAGGTATCTCTGCCATTCATCCCGGGCCTGTAAGTGGAGGGAGGGAATGTAAAAGAGGCGGTTACTGCGTGGAGGGCCAGCAGGGTGCAGTAGTCTCATCCCGGCTTCTTCAGGGGTCTTTCCAGCCTTGCGACGATTACAGGCGGTACAGGCGCTGACCACGTTTTCCCAGGTGTGCTGGCCACCTCGATACCTGGGGATGACATGGTCCAGAGTGAGCTGGCGAGTTACCTTACCACAATACTGGCAGGTATACTTGTCGCGGTTGAACACCTCAAGGCGAGTCAGCTTTCTCTCACGCCGAAATGGGCGCTTAATCAGGTAGGGTAATCGGATTACTGAAGGCACGGGGAAATACTGGCTGGTTGAGTGAATGAACCCCACGCCATTTTCCAGCATCTCGGCCTTTTTTTGATATAGCAACACTACCGCGCGTCGAACACGGCAGATGTTGAGTGGTTCGTAGTTTTGATTTAACACCAGGACAGGAATGTTTATCATCGCTCAATCTTCTTTCTGCAGCGCGCCCAGCCTATTTTACTAAAGAACTTCTGGCTGTGCAAATTTTGCCTTCCGCTTTCTAGTGCTGGTACCCCTTTTTGCTACTGCGTAGCGCTTTCTTCTGACCGGGCCGGTCGCCCCGGTAGTCCGGGGCTGTAATATTGAACAAAACGCTTATTTTGGGGTCGACCAGTCTGGAGCTGATACGGCTCTCGATTTCTTCCAGTGAGTAACATGTGGTAATGACCGTTGCCAGCCGTGAGTTATACCGGCGATTAATAACCTGATAGAGTTTTTCCTGCGCCCAGGGTGTGCTTGCCTGCTCACCAAAGTCGTCCAGGGTGAGCAGGGGAGTGTTTTTTACGCTTTCAAAAAGCTGGTCGTAGGATATCTTGCTCTCCGGGCTGAAGGTGGAACGCAAGTGGTCGAGGAAGTCCGGCACGACAATGAAAAGGGCAGGCTTTTTATGCTGGTATCGATAATTAACGATGGCGGCTGCCAGGTGGGTTTTACCACAGCCATTAACGCCCTGAAATACGAGCCAGCCATCGGGCGTTGTGGCAAAGTCAAGGGCTAAGCGATATGCAGCCTCAAGGTTCTGGCGCTGCTCCAGCGGCAAATTTACCCGCTTCCAGTCGAAGTTGTCAAAGGTCATGGTTTTCTGTAGTTGGAACCAGGGAGCCCAACTGGAAGTGAGCAGGGACGGTGACCCAGCACTAATCGCCTGTATCTGGCAGAGGTTGGAGGCAACAAGGCGGGTGCGTATTCTTTCATCCAGATCTTCAACAGGGACAATTGAAACGATTACGGTTGGTAGCTGATTGTTGAAGCGGTGATTTAGCAGCTGGTCAAGTTTTTCCCTGGCCCAGGGGGTGCTGGACTGAGCGCCCAGGTCATCCAGGATGAGCAAAGGGGTGTTGCGCACCTGTTCAAAGAACTCATCGTAGGGCATTTCACTGTTAGGGCTGAAGGTAGACCGCAGGTGGTCAAGAAGGTCCGGGGTTGTGATATAGAAAGCGGGGAGATTGTTCTGTATACAGTGGTTAGCGATGGCTGCTGCAAGGTGAGTCTTGCCACAGCCACTGGGACCAGCCAGGACCAGCCATCCTCCGGGTTCGCTAGCAAAGGCTTTTGCGGCTTCATAGGCATGGTGAAATTGCTCCTGATTGACAGGCTCTTTGCTCTGGCCCTGCGGTAACAGGCTGTCAAAAGTGAGGCGGGTCAGTGGGCCCAGGTTGCTGTATCTTTGCAGACGGGACAGGCGTTTCTGGTTTGATTCTTGCTCAGTGCAGCGGCAGGGGATAATGCGGCTAAAATCCGGTTTCCCCGAGGGCAGAAGGGGGTGAACGAACCTTGTCCCTTTGCAGAGAGGGCAGACTGTATCCGGTGGGGTTTCTTCCAGTTCAGCGCCGGACCATGTGTCCGTATTTGCCCTTGATGTATTTATCTGGGTCTGTCTTTTTAGAATCTCGTTTATGTGTTCCACTGTCCTTGCCTTCTACCGACCAGCTCTCTAGAATTGCTGAGATGTAGCTCCATTTGTGCTTGCCATGCTTAGCCGCCTCTTTAATAGCATCCTTAATCCAGTCTTCGGGGTAGAGCTTTTCTGCCTCACGTAGCTCATCGGCAACTATCGGGGTTAGCATACCGATATTCTGTTCATAAAGGGCGAAGATGTTGGGCTGTGGCTCAGTCTGTGCCTCTACGAACGGTTTTCCTCCCGCTTTCAGCCCGGATAAGGTAAGCTCACCATTACGAATTCTGGAAACAACCTGCCTATCGGACTCGGTGTTAAGAAAATAGACGTCTTCCGGGGCTCTGTCTCTGTCTAGCACTATATGGAGAAGGGTTCCCCGGTTAACCGCCTTATCCAATGCATCCCCCAGTACCTCATCAGGTGGTTTTTCTCCCTGGCTGAGGCTTCTCATCAGGCTTGTATTGCCAGACAGCTCTCGATAGGTAGTAAAGCGGGGATAACCCCGTTTGCGGTAAATGGACCAGAAAATGTGGAGGGTTGTCTTCAGCTCAGCGATGTCGCTGATTTGTGGTAGCAGACTGCTGAAGAAAGCGTTGGGAACGGGCGTAAACTCCATCCTGGCTGGGAAGCCACCAAAATGCTTCATAGTAAGCTCGGCTCTTGGTTAGCAATGTTTTCAAATCTGGCCAGTCTCGGCACGAAGCGCAGGTTTATTTGTCCAATAGGACCATTACGGTGCTTGGCAATTATGATATCGGCGATGCCTTCAGGGTACTCCCTGTCCGGGTGCTGTATTTCCCACTCTTCTCTATTGATGTAGTAGTCATCGCGGTAGATAAATAAAACCACATCAGCGTCCTGTTCAATGCTACCACTATCACGCAGGTCAGAAAGCTGGGGCCTGTGTGAAGCCCGCCACTCTGAAGCCCGGCTGAGTTGGGATACGGCCATTACCGGCACATTAAGCTCACGAGCCAGTGCCTTGAGAGAACGGGAGATATAGCTGATCTCCTGGACCCTGTCTTTTATCTGACCATCCATCAGTCCCAGGTGGTCGACGACGATGAGGTTAACACCGTGTTCGTAGTAGAGCCGTCGGGCTTTACTACGCATCTCAACTACCCGGAGGCGGGGAGAGTCATCAACATAGATTGGCGCTTCGGAGAGAAGGCCGATGGCGTTCATTATCCTTCTTTCATCCGTTTCCGTGTGGTGCCCGAGGCGGACCTGGCTCAAATTTACCCCCGATTCGCCGGATATCAGCCGAAGTATCAGTGCCTCCTGTGCCATCTCCAGGCTGAAGAGGGCCACGCAAGCCCCCTGCTCTACGGCAGCATTTCGGGCAATGTTGAGAGCCAGGC
>CAZXWQ010000001.1:22533-24218 GCA_964644545.1 uncultured Dehalococcoidales bacterium
GCCACGCAAGCCCCCTGCTCTACGGCAGCATTTCGGGCAATGTTGAGAGCCAGGCTGGTCTTGCCCATGCTCGGTCTGCCGGCAATGATTACCAGGTCGGACTGCTGGAATCCCCCGATAATTTCGTCCAAACCGGTATAACTTGACAGCACCTGGGTGATTGGCTCAGTATAGCCTTCTACTGCTGGCGGGGGAGGAGTCTCGAAGTACTTGTCCAGCACCTGGCGGACATGGACAAAGTCGCGGGGACTCTGCCCGTGGCGCAGCCGGAACAGAATATCCTCAGCCCTGCCCAGGCTGGCATCGATATCGGGGTCTGCTGTGTAGCCGATGGCTCCAATTTGCTGAGCGGCATTAATCAGGCGGCGACTGATTGATAGGCGGTAAACAATTTGGGCGTAGTGTTCGATATCGAGCGAGGTGGGGACTATAGATATCAGGTGTGACATATAGGCAACCCCTCCACAGGCCTCCAATCTTCCCTGCCGGTCAAGCTCCTGCGCTACAGTAATCTGGTTTATGGCTTCGTTACGCTGATGGAGCGACTGACATGCCTCATATAGCCATTGAGTTGGCTCGTGGTAAAAGTGCAAAGGTTCGTCAAGGAGGCTGTCAATTTTGTAGATTGCCGTGCCATCTATCAGGAGCGAGCCAATTACGGCTTCCTCAGCATTAATATCGTGTGGCGGCAGTTTTTCGCTGTACACTCTAACCTGCTCCCTGTCTCGGGCTAGCTTCAACTACGCCGAAGACGTATCCTTTTGCTCCTCTTCAGTTACTGTAACCGTTATTTTAGGTATTATATCCCCGGTCAGTCTAATGGATACCTCGTGGCTGCCAAGCTGTCGGATAGGACTATCCAACTCAATCTTTCTCTTGTCAACAATTAAGCCGGTGGTGCTTTCTAACTCTGCGGTAATATCAGCGGGCGTTATTGAGCCATAGAGGCGGTCTTTCTGACCGGCCCTGGCTTTTAGAATAATCTCTTTTCCATCTAATTGGCTGGCAAGCTCAACCATTTCAGCCTCTGTTTGGGCTTCCCGGTGAGCTCTTACCTTGAGCTGTGCCTCTATGGCGTTCATTGTCTGGGGGTTAGCCAGTGTGGCCAGCTGCCGGGGTATGAGGAAGTTTCTGCCGTAGCCATCAGCAACATCCTTTATCTCACCGGCTCTAGCCACATTGGGCACGTCTTCCAGAAAAACAACCTTCATGGTTATGCCTCTTTCTCCAGTCTATCTTAAGAATTGAATTTCGCTTCGCCATCAATTAAGAGTGCTTACCAACCTCACCCCCTTCAAACTATCCTTGATGCACAACCTCATCAATTAGCCTTACAAATTTATCTTCAATAGACTTTTTGGCGTAATCCCCTTCCCTGTATAGAGAGGGTTGGGGACTTTTCCCAATACATTCTTACCTAATTATACTTCACCGGCTGGTTTCTGTGGAAGTGGTGGGGTCGTTACTTATTAAAAATCTTATTAAAAATCTGTGAGGAACTTCTGGGCATAGATAGCGGCGGTAGCCCCATCACCGGCGGCGGTTATTGCCTGCCGAGCGGAGTTGTGCCGTATATCGCCAGCAGCCAGCATACCTGGTACCTCAGTCTCCATTTTCTCGTTCGTAATGAGGTGGCCAGTGGCGTCCAGCGGCAGGATACCATTAAGGTAGTCGGTATCGGGCTT
>CAZXWQ010000001.1:24318-41259 GCA_964644545.1 uncultured Dehalococcoidales bacterium
GGTGGCCAGTGGCGTCCAGCGGCAGGATACCATTAAGGTAGTCGGTATCGGGCTTAAAGCCGATGGATATGAATACTCCGGCTACCTCCAGGACCGAACTATGCCCGGTTATCACGTTGTGAAGCCTGATTCCTTTAACTAAATCTTCGCCCTCGATTTTGTCAACCACAGTATCCCAGAGGAAATCGATTTTAGGTTCGGAGAAGGCATTTTCCTGCAGAATGCGGGTAGCGCGGAGCTGATTGCGGCGGTGTATCACGGTGATTGTGGAGGCAAATTTAACAAGGTGAAGCGCTTCAGTAATAGCGGCGTCACCGCCACCGACTACAGCCACTGGTTGCTCTCTGAAGAAGGCGGCATCGCAGGTAGCACAGTAGGACACCCCCTTACCGGTGAATTTATCTTCCCCGAGCACGCCCAGTTTCTGGTGGTTGGAGCCACCGGCCACAATTACTGCCCTGGCTGTAAAGTCGCCTTCAGTAGTGCTGACAATTTTATGTTCTCCTTGAATGGCAATGCCGGTAGCCTCGGCGAGAACGGTTTTAAGTCCGTACCTGGTTGCCTGCTGGTGCATCAATTCAGCGAGATCGAAGCCAGTGATTCCTTCAGGAAACCCGGGGAAGTTGTCTACGCGCTCGGCGTTTGTTATCTGGCCACCAACCATGCCCTTCTCGATAAGCAGGCTATTGAGTCCAGCCCTTGAAGTGTAAAGCCCGGCGGTAAGCCCAGCGGGACCACCGCCTATAATGACGACCTCATAATCCTGGTTATTACTCATTATCGTGCCCCAATCTCTATCTCAGCCTCGATAACATCCAGTAGCTGGCGAATATCAAATTGCCCTGAAATTCTAAGCTCCCCGTTAACAAGGAGCAGCGGTACTAACAGGTTCCTGTCTTTGATTGTTTGGCTCCATTCTGATGTATGGTGATTCGCAGTGCCCAGAGACAGGTCGATATATTCTAGCTGTATATTATCACCGAACCTGTCTATAATCCGTTGGTGAGACAGAGCGATGACCTCCGGTGAAGACCAATCTTCTCCGCAGTCGGCATCGCACACCCGCCTCGTGCTATCATCCAGAATAATAATTTGAATTTTATGTTTATTCAGAGGCACCACCCTAACCTCGCCTCAATTACTTTCTGCTGCTATCTACTTTAACGGGCTTGCTCGTAGATTTGCTCTTTTATTATCTGGCAGATGTTACGGTCTACGCTTTGTTTGGCAAGACCGATGGCATTTCTTATTGCCTTTGCCTGACTGCGCCCGTGAGCTATGATGACATTTCCGTCTACCCCGAGGAGACACGCTCCCCCGGACTCCCGGTAGTCTATTCTTTTAACGAGGGAACCGAGCCCCACATCAAGGAGCATAGCCCGTGTCTCTGTGTGATATGCGTTGGAGACTAATTGCCCCAGGTTCCGCAGCTTCAGGAGGGTATCACCAAGTCCCTCCATAGTCTTGAGGACTACATTGCCAGTGAAGCCATCGGTAACGATGACGTCGGCTGCTCCTTTTGATATATTCTGACCTTCAATGTTGCCGATAAAGTTCAAGTTTGTATTTTTAAGAAGATTAAAACTCTGCTGGGTGAGGCGGTTACCCTTGGTTTCCTCTTCACCGTTATTGAGCAGGGCAATCCGCGGCGAGGCGACACCCAGGACCTCTCTAGCGTAGATGTTACCGAGTTGTGCAAACTGCACCAGGTGGATTGGTCGGCAACTGGAATTGGCGCCGGAGTCAATAAGGAGAACTGGACTGGTGATATTGATATTGATGATACTGCCGATGGCGGGGCGTTCAATGCCTTTTATCTTTCCCAGATTAATGAACGCCGCATATAGTACTGCCCCGGTATTGCCTGCTGAGACAAAGGCCGAGGCTGTGCCTTTTCGTAGCAGGTTAACGCCAACCACTATTGAGGATTTTTGTTTGTTGTTGACTGCCTCGATAGGCGCCTCGTGGTCTTTGATAACCTGTCTGGCATCAATGATAGAAATACCGAGTTTTTTCAGGTAACGGCTTGCCTGCACATAGAGTATGTCTTTCCTGCCCACGAGGGCAATTTCCACCTTGTAGTCCTGGGCGGCTTTTATGGCTCCTTTGACTATTTCGTGGGGAGCGTATTCTCCACCTGAGGCATCAACGGCGATTATCATTTAGCTCCTTAATTTGGGCTTTATTTACTGGCGACTCTTTCCCACATGTCACAACGCCCTCCCCATCGGGCAAGAACATGGCTATCAAGTGAAAGCTGGGCTATCTCGCACTGGTTAGGGCAGGCTTTGCATTCAAATGATGAGGTGTGATACTTTACTTCACTCTGTTCGAACCCCTTGAACTGGCTTGTATTATGTTTGATTGCCATTTCCTCGTGTATCAACAAGGCGGCTCCTATTGCCCCCATAATTTCGTGGTGACGTGGCACAATAATCTCAGTACCGAGCTCTTCCTGAAGAGCCTTGACAATGGCCTGATTAAATGCCACCCCGCCCTGGAATACTATCGGGGCTTTGGTTTCCTTCCCCAGCCCTACGTTGCTGAGGTAGTTACGTACAAGTGCCTGGCACAGCCCGTAGAGAATATCCTCAACCCGATGCCCCATCTGCTGTTTGTGGACCATATCTGATTCAGCAAAAACAGTGCATCGGCCGGCAATACGCACCGGAGTCTGGCTATCCAGGGCTCGCCGGCTAAGCTCCTGAATGCTCATGTTGAGCCGCAGTGCCTGGTGGTCGAGAAAGCTCCCGGTGCCGGCAGCACAAACGGTGTTCATGCCGAAATCGGTTACTATCCCATCCCTGATAATGGTAATCTTGCTGTCCTGCCCCCCTATCTCAATGATAGTCTGTACGTCAGGGTAGTAGAGCAAAGCGGCCACGGCATGGCTGGTTATCTCGTTCTTTACCAGGTCGGCGCCAACAATAACCCCGACCAGGTAGCGGGCGCTGCCGGTGGTAGCCACGCCACAAACCTCAACATTGCCGGGCAGTTGCTTTCGAATCTGTCTCAGCCCCTCCTGCACCATGTCAATGGGCTTACCCTGCGTTGGCAGGTAGACATGGCAAACAAGCTCATCATTTTCATCCAGCAAAACGAGCTTGGTGGTTACTGAACCCACATCAACGCCCAGGTAGGCTTCCATTGTCTCTCCTTAGATAGCTACTCGCTGTCGATTTTTGTTTTTGGCTCGTCTCTTTCGTTCCAGAAGGTCGACGAAGGCTTCCAGCCTGGTCAGTATGCCTGGCTTGGCTATCTGCTCATCGCAGATTATGGATAGCACCGGGATTTTCTCCCTGGTTGACGGCATGATATTCTGGGCTATAATTTCGGGCATACAGGTAAAAGGGGCAAGGTGTATTAGTCCGTCGTATTCTTTAGCGTGAAGGACTTTTTCACCTATTGATTCCCAACCATCACCGCCGATATCCCGCTTCAGGTAGGGAAGGGCTGCCTTATGAATTCTGTCCTTTTCATTTATTCCCAGTGGGTTGAGGAAGAGGCTGAACTTGGTCCATTCGGAAATAAAGGTTGTCCGTCTAACCTCAACCCCCATTTTGCCCAGCTCACGCTCTACATCGAAGCTGCTGAAAGGCTCAAGCAATACATAGAACTCCCCGGTAATACCCACAACCAGTGGCTTAGCCTGGCTATTCCTGGGTACCTGGTTTAGCTGGCTTACGTAGTCTTTTTTTACCTTCTTCAGTATATTATAGTCGTTTGCTTTGTCAATAGCACGAATTGCTTCGGTGTATATTTGATTGGCGGTGCCTTTAACCAGCTCTACCGGGCGCACCTTTTGCACCAGTCTCTCTACCGTGTCCAGTGCATTTAGCTTTGCCAGGCCGAAGCGGAAGGCTGATATTATTGTTAGCCAGGGGGCGTTGTTGGATACCCGCTTGATGATTTCAAGCAAGCCGGCAAACTTACGTTCCGAGACCCCGAGCTGAATTATTTCCACATTGTATCCCAGCTCACGCAGAATTTGCTCCTGTATCCTGGTATAGTAGCCCAGACGACAAATACCATTTCCACCGGGCATGAGCAGGGTGTTTGCTCCCAACTCGGCGGCTTCAATTAGATTGCCCAGGGTCATCTTGAATGGAATACAAAGCCCTTCCGGGGAATATCTGGCACCCAGCGACAGGGTGCGCTGATTACTAATCGGCGGCATTACAAAGTCAATCTTGAGCCTTTGAAACAGGGCTTTGAAGGGTATATATATATTGCCCATATGCGGCATGCTTACACGCATACTTCCACCTGTCTCCTTTTCTTCCTGTAAATCATATCGAGGAATGCCTCCAATCGAGTAATCACCCCGGCTTCGGAGGTATGCTCCTCCAGAGTAAGGCACATAAACGGGGTGGTCTTCTGCCGGTTAGCCTGCCGATGTAATATGTCCATCATTAAGGAATCGGGTCCGCAGCCAAAAGCCATTACGCCAATAATACCATCAGCTTTATTTTGTAGATAGTGCCCGCCAGCACCGACGACCTCTTCTTCATATGTCCAGTAAGCCCTGCCCACCAAGCTGGCTATAGTGGCTTCAAGCTGGGGCGTGGCAAGCATTTCCGGGGTTAATACCCTGTTATTAGCCTGCTCCAATCGTTTGACAAGCTGGTAATTGATATGTTCATCGTAGAGAAGATAGGCGTGCCCGATGAGGCCAATGGTGGCTCGTGGGGGTGGTGTGGGGCTGGAATGGAATTCGGGTCTGGTATCAGGTATGCCCGATATTCTATCAATTGCCTGTGGTGGTGTCAGACCCTGGCGGGACATCATCTCCCGGTAATTCAGGTGCCCCTGCCAGGCAGCCGTGGCGGCTCGCTTGACCTTGAGAGGGTTATTGGTGAAATGTCGGCCCAGCTTATAAATGGCTTGATATAGTTTGCGCTTTCCCCTGTTAACATCTATTTCTATCTCCAGGGTGGGGGGAGATTCGGGGACAACCGCTCTCGTCATATCGGGCAAGCCAAGAAACTTGGAGCAATTGTATGTCTTGCTTTTTAAGCTGCGGATTGCCGGTATGAAGATATAATCACACTTTCCTACCAGGGATAGAACGTGGCCAATGAAGACCTTGGCTGGCAGGCAGGTGTCAGCTACTACCCGGGATGAGCCAGACGCCAGCATATTCTGAGTGGTTGGTGGCGAAACATGCACTTCAGCCCCCAATAACTCAAAGAATGTCTTCCACATTGGGTAGTATTGATAGTAGAGCAAAGCCCGGGGAATGCCAACCTTTATCATTTGCCTTGTCTGAATTCCTCCTTGACCTTGGTCATTGTCTCAGGATTAGCTAAAAGGTCAACTACAGTCATTGACAGTGCCCTGGCGGCATCGAGCATCCCCTTGATGCCTGCCTCGGAGGCGGCTGCTTCCGCAAACTCAACTGAGTGGAGTGATATTTCTATGGGCGCTATCCCAACGAAGGGATGAATACTGGGAACCACCTGGCTGACATTACCCATATCCGTACTGCCGGTGGGTCTGTTGGGGTCAGGAAAAATCACCGTCCTCCCGATGCTCTTCGTATTATCGGCAAAAAGCTGGGCCGCAGTCATGTTGTTTTTCATGGCGGCGTAATAATAATCACTCCACTTGTATTCCAGTCGGGCGCCGGTGGCTGTGGCCGCCCCCTTCAAGCAGTTCACGACCCTTTCCTTCAGGGCGTCAAGGTGACTTTCATCCTCGGCACGCACCGTGAAATTACCGGCACTGTGCGCCGGCACAATATTGGCTGCTTCACCCCCATCGGTAATAATGCCGTGGATGCGCTCCTTGCTCCTGATGTGCTGACGCAGAGAATTAATTGCATTATACGATAGTATCAATGCCTCCAGAGCGTTGATACCTGTCTCCGGTGCTGATGCCGCGTGGGATGCCTTGCCAAAGAACTCAACGTTCACGTTATGGCAGGCAAGGGGATGAAAGGTGGCCATATCCATTACACCCGGGTGTACCATCATGGCAAAATCCAGGCCTTTGAAGGCCCCCCTGTCAACCATTCTTGCCTTGCCCACTCCTCCTTCTTCAGCCGGTGTACCGATAACGGAGATGGTACCTGTAAACCGGTCAGCAACCAGCTTAGACGCAACTGCGGCGCCGACTGCTATGGTACATATTAGATTATGGCCGCAGGCATGGCCGACGCCGGGCAGGGCATCATATTCAGCCAGAACTGCGATATTTGGTTTTCCTCTCCCGTAGCTTGCCTTGAAAGCGGTCGGTAGCTCACAGATGCCCCGCTCTATAGAAAAGCCGTTTTCCTTCAGGTATTCGGTTAACCAGGTGGATGCCTTAACTTCATGGAAACCCAGTTCGGGATTGGAGTGGATTCTGAGGGCAAGCTCACTTAGCTGTTGGCGGTGGTTATCTATCTGGTCAATAACTGAATTCTTTAATTCCTCTATATCCAAACTATCCCCCATTTTTACAACGTTGTCCCGACTCTCAATAGATATAATACAATACAACATGAGAAATGCGAACTATCGAAGCAGGAATAATCGTTTTTATTATAACTCAGTGTAAACATGATTGCTATATTTGAAGGGGGCTGTTTACAGGTGAGCCTCGATAGTATTTTTATTTAGGGCTGTCCGGGGGTCTTCTGTGATTGCACTGTGGATATAAATAGAAATATTATAAATGGGCGGTTCACTTGCATTTTTACCTCAATTGTGGTATACTGTTTCGCGTGAGTTAAGTGGGTTTGAGTCCCACTTTTTTGCTTAGATGAGAAGTAATAATATGGAGGCTTAAACTGAAATGAAGAGCGAGTTCCTGCTCGCTATCACTCAGCTATCGGCTGAAAAGAACCTGCCCAGAGATGTGGTTATTGCTGCCGTGGAGGCGGCACTGGTATCAGCCTACAGGAAGGATAATTTTGCTCCGAACCAGAATATTGAGGTTAAGATTAATCCTAACACGGGCAAGGTTGAGGTGTGGGCTGAAAAGGTTGTCGTTGAGTCCTCTTCAGATAGTCGACGTGAGATACAGCTGGATGATGCAAGGCTAATCAATCCGGATGTGCAGGTTGATGAAGCTGTGATGGTAGAAGCTACCCCGCGTAATGCCGGGCGTATCGCTGCTCAAACGGCCAAGCAGGTTATTCTGCAGCGTCTTCATGAAGCAGAGCACAGTGCCATCTTTGAGGAATATTCGGGCAGGGAAGGGGATATTGTTACAGGACTGGTGCAGCGTATTGAACCAAAGCAGGTTCTTGTTGACCTGGGTCGCACTGAGGCAGTACTCCCCGCAATTGAGCAGATGCCCAATGAGAGGTACCGGGTGGGCCAGAGACTAAAGGTTTATCTTCTAGAGGTAGTTCGGACCAACAGGGGACCCCGGGTAATAGTATCACGTTCACACCCGAATTTACTTCGTCGCCTTTTTGAGGTAGAGGTTCCCGAGGTTTTTAATGGAACCGTGGAAGTAAAAGCGGTTGCCCGTGAGGCAGGATATCGGAGCAAGGTGGCTGTAGCTGCACACCAGGATGGTATTGACCCGGTTGGCTGCTGCGTTGGGTTGCGAGGCATCAGGATACAGAATATTGTCAGTGAGCTGAACGGTGAGAAGATAGATGTTGTGATGTGGGACCCCGATGCTTCTGTCTTTATTGCTAATGCTCTCAGCCCGGCCCAGATATTGAGTGTTGAGCTAAACAATGAGGAGGGTATAGCTACCGTAGTTGTACCTGATAGGCAGCTTTCATTAGCTATTGGTAAGGAGGGGCAGAATGCCCGGTTGTCGGCTAAGCTTTCCGGGTGGCGGGTAGACATTAAATCTGCCTCAGTATTTGAAGCAGAGAAGGAGGAGGCAGCCAAGCAGTTAGTGGAGGCGGAAGAAGTGGCTATAGTTGAGGAGGAAGCTCCTGCTGAAATACCGGTAGAACTGGAGCCAGCCCTGGTCTCACCGGAGCTGGATGAGGGAAAGGCAGAAGAGGTGGAGAAAGAGGGGGCAGAGCCTTTGCCTTCTAGGGAACCACCGATTCCCTTTGAGCCAGAAAGAGCTGTTGAGAAGCCCGAGATAAGGTTTGCCGAGGATATCCTGGTATCTGCACCCCCTAAGCCTGAAAGTAAGACGAAGAAGAAGAAAAAGAAAGGCACTCAGGCCAAGGAAAGGGGTGAGGATGGCATCAGGCTGAAGAGAGTACGAAGAGAGGAGGTCCCCATTGGAGAAGAGGATGAGTACTAATCTTTTGCCGGTTCGTACCAGGCATGTGCCGCAAAGGAGCTGTGTGGCCTGTCATAAGGTAAAGGATAAACGAGAACTAATACGTTTGGTGCGTGTATCAGATGGAAGCGTGGAAGTGGATACCAGCGGTAAGAAGGCGGGACGTGGAGCCTATCTCTGCCGGGTAGAGGAGTGCTGGCAGACCGGGTTGAAGGGTGGTCGGCTGGAGCATGTCCTGCGAACTAGTATTACCGAAGACAACCGTGAGCAACTTAATGCATACGGAAGAGGCCTCTTTGAAGGAGTTATGTAGTGGTAACATCAGGTACCCAGGGTGAACTAGCGGAACCCCTGAGTGACAGTAGCAGTAATACCTCGGCAGTGGCTGAAGGGCACCCGATTGAGATTCCTTCTGCCCTAAGTGTACGGCAACTGGCCGAGCTTCTGCAGGTTAGTCCTGTCGATGCCATAAAAAGGTTGATGAGAAGCGGTGTTATGGCGAACATTAACCAGGTCGTTGACTATGAATCGGCTGCTTCTGTGGCGGTGGATTTTGGTTATGAGCCACGCTTGAAGCCTCGGACTGGTCGGAAGTCCAGTCGTGCTGGTGATATGAAGAAGCGTCAGGAGCTGCAGCCGGACGGTGAAGCTGGTGGTCTCAAGACACGGCCACCAGTAGTGACAATTATGGGGCATGTTAATCATGGTAAGACTAGATTGCTTGATACTATCAGGCAGACTAATGTGATGGATAGCGAGGCCGGGGGTATTACTCAGCATATTGGTGCTTATCAGGTAGAGGTTAACGGGCAAAAGATTACCTTCCTGGATACACCGGGTCATGAAGCCTTTACTGCCATGCGGGCGCGTGGGGCGCAGGTAACGGATATTACCATACTGGTAGTGGCTGCTGATGATGGGGTAATGCCACAGACACTGGAAGCAATAGACCACGCTCGGGCGGCTGAGGTGCCTATCGTGGTGGCTATTAATAAGATTGACAAGCCTGATGCCAGCCCGGAGAAGGTAAAGCAACAGCTAACTGATGCCGGTTTGCTTATTGAGGAGTGGGGAGGAGATACGGTTTGTGTAGAAATCTCAGCTAAGGAAAATATAGGTATCTCCGAGCTGCTGGAGAATCTCATGGTTGTGGCTGAGGTTGAAGACCTTAAAGCAGACCCTTCTCGAATGGCGGAGGGCGTGGTTATTGAGGCTGGGATGGATAAGACCAGGGGACCATTGGGCACAGTGCTGGTTAGTTCCGGTACCCTTAGGTTGGGGGATACTGTAGTAGCTGGCAATACCTGGGGTAGGGTGAAGGCTATGTTTAATGATGCCGGTAAGCGGGTAAGGAGGGCTGGCCCAGCGACACCTGTTGAGGTTCTTGGGCTGAATAATGTGCCCCAGGTGGGGAATATCCTAACCGCAGTGAGCGATGAACGCCGGGCACAGGCTCTAATAGAAGAGCATAAGTTGGAGATGGAACGTGAGTCTACAATCCCCAAGTCGGTGAGTCTCACTAATATCTTCGACAAAATAAGTTCCGGGCAAGTGAAGGAGCTCAGTATTATTCTTAAGGTTGATGTTGAAGGGAGTGTTGAACCAATAAGGACTTCTCTGGAGCAGTTATCCATAGATGAGGTTAAGGTCAGAGCTATCCGTAGTGGTAGTGGTAATATCACCGAGAGCGATGTCATGCTGGCTATAGCCTCCAAGGCGGTTATTATTGGTTTTAATGTAAGAGCGGAGACGGGGGCACAGCGACTGGCTGAGCTGGAAGGTGTGAGCATCCGTCATTATGATGTGATATACAATTTGGCAGACGATGTGAGTAAGGCGGTTCAAGGGATGTTAGAGCCTTCCTATGTTGAGGTTATTGACGGTCGGGCTGAGGTACGGGCTGTCTTTCCCGCAACGAAGAGGGATAAGGTGGCAGGAGTCTACGTTAACGAAGGTAAGATAACCCGTGGGGTTTCGGTCAGGGTGATACGTGCTGGCGAGACAGTGTTGGAATCAGTTGTTAGCAGTCTGCGGCGGTTTAAGGATGATGTCAGGGAGGTAGCCAGTGGTTATGAGTGCGGGGTGGGTATCAGGGATTTTAGCAATTTTGAGGTTGGAGATATACTGGAGTTTTTCCGAACGGAGGAGGCGGGCTAAGGAGGATAATCATGGCACATCGCATTGAGCGGGTGAATAGCCTCATTCGCCAGGAGCTATGTGAGCTACTTCAGCGCCAAGTCAAAGACCCACGACTTGGCAATTTTATTACTATCACTGCGGTGGATACTTCTGCTGACATGAAATATGCCAGGGTCTTCGTAAGTCGCATTGGTAGCCAGGAAGAGAAGCAGGAGATGCTGAGTGTCCTGACTTCGGCTTCGGGTTTCTTCCGCAGGGAGCTTATCAAGCGCCTGAGGATACGCCGTGTTCCCGCGCTGACTTTTCACTGGGACGATTCCATTGAGCGGGGAGACCGTCTTTTGCGGCTTATTGACGAGGTGACCTCAGGTGAAGACGCTTAGAGCCTTCATATACCGACCGGGGGTAAAGCCAGTTTAAGAAGCAGTGGTCTGGAGTAGTATTCCCGAAAGGCGTAATCGGGGTTGGTAATGGACGGAATACTGAATATTAACAAACCCTGGGGCAAGACTTCTTTCAGTATTGTGGCAATGGTGAGGCGGTTAGCCGGGGAGCGGCGAATCGGTCATGCTGGCACCCTGGACCCGGCGGCAACTGGCGTTTTACCTATTTGCCTCGGTCAGGGAACACGCATTGTTGAGTTTCTGATGGATGCTACCAAGACTTATCAGGCTGAAATTGAACTGGGTGTGGCTACAGATACCTATGATGCCAGCGGCAGGGTTACCCGGAGGGGAGATGCTTCCGGGATTAGCCGGGAGCAACTGGAGGCGGCACTTGAGTCATTCTGTGGTCTAATCCAGCAGACCCCTCCAATGTACAGTGCGGTAAAGTATCAGGGTAAGCCACTCTACGCGCTGGCACGGGCGGGAATTACGGTTGAGCGGAGAAGTCGGCCAGCCGAGATTCATCATCTGGAGTTGAAGGAGTGGCAACCGCCGGTGGCTACTGTAGAGGTGGTCTGCGGTAAGGGTACTTACATCCGTACACTGGCTCATGATTTGGGGCAGACACTGGGTTGCGGGGCTAGTTTGAGAAGCCTGGTTCGCCTGAGGTGTGGTCTTTTTAACATTGAAGAAGCAGTCTCGGTGCAACAGCTTGAGGATGCTTTCCACTGCGGTTATTGGCAACACTTTGTGTATCCGATAGATAGTGTGCTTTCCCACTGGCGGGCTGCGATTGTCAGTAATGAAAAAGTACAGACAATAAGAAATGGAAGCGCCGTAGTCCTGGAGAACGACAACGGTGCTGGCTATGTACCGATGGAGACACCTTTTGAGAGTCGCTGCCGCGCCTACACTCCTGATGGTTGCTTGCTGGGAGTGCTGCGGTTCGATGCAGAAAGAGGGCAATGGAGACCTGAGAAGGTTTTTCTTTAGCTGGAGGCTGACTTTGTGGTAGTCAAACGGGCAGGAGCACAGTTGAGCAGGGCTTGACAGCTTGGCTGTGATGTGGTAGGAATATAGTTGCTCTAGCACAAATTTAGACGGGGTAGTATGCGGTGGTGGAGCCGGATGGGGTTGGGCTAATTTTGGATGGCGGCAGCAATTGTATTGCCGCGGGCTGTGGCGATACAAGCTCCGGCTCTTTTTTCGAGCTGTAACAGGAACGAGGGTAATAGTTTGCCCTGCGTGGCTGAGTTGGCTGATGAGGTAAAGGGGATAGTTTGGCGGGTTATTAGAAGAGGTTTCTTTAATTAGAGAGGAGTGCAGGTGAGAATGGGTAGTATAAATGTGGCCATAATAGGCGTAGGAAATTGTGCATCATCACTGATTCAAGGGGTCCACTTTTACCAGGATGCAAAGGAGAGTGAATTTGTACCCGGTCTGATGCATGTCAATCTGGGTGGTTACCAAATAAGAGATATCAATTTCGTAGCGGCGTTTGATATTGATAAAAACAAGGTTGGCAAGGACCTGGCAAAGGCGATTTTTACCCGGCCAAATAACACCTACAAATTCTGCGAGGTACCAACCACCGGGGTTAAAGTCCAGCGGGGCATGACGCATGACGGTCTGGGTAAATACCTTTCGCAAATAATAGAGAAAGCGCCGGGCTCAACGGTTGATATAGTTAAGGTGCTCAGGGAAACCGAGACTGATGTTGTGATTAGCTATCTACCGGTTGGTTCTGAAGAGGCGACCAAGTGGTATGTTGAGCAGATACTGGAGGCTGGCTGCGGTTTTATCAACTGTATCCCTGTTTTTATCGGCCGGGAAAAGTACTGGCAGGAGCGCTTTGAGAATAAAGGAGTGCCAGTTATTGGCGATGACATAAAGTCCCAGGTTGGGGCGACTATTACCCATCGGGTGCTGACCAGATTATTCAGAGAACGTGGTGTCAGGCTGGAGCGAACCTACCAGCTGAACTTCGGTGGTAACACTGATTTTTACAACATGCTTGAGCGTGAGCGTCTCGAATCGAAGAAGATATCAAAAACCAACGCGGTTACCTCACAGCTGGACTACGAGCTTGGCCCTGGAGATGTTCATGTTGGTCCCAGTGATTATGTTCCCTGGCTGACCGACCGCAAGTTCTGCCATATCAGGATGGAGGGGCAGACCTTTGGCAATGTTCCCCTGAACGTTGAGGTGAAGCTTGAGGTGTGGGATAGTCCCAACTCGGCGGGGGTGGTAATTGATGCTATCAGGTGCTGCAAGCTGGCTCTGGACCGGGGGCTGAAAGGCGCGCTGATAGCACCGGCAGCTTACTTTATGAAATCGCCACCCATTCAATACTCAGACGATGAAGCTCGCCAAATGGTGGAAGAGTTCATTACCGCTAATAAGCAGGCTGATTAGTCTAGCCATGCTGGTTTATCTTCTGCGGTGAAAAATCTGAGGGGTAAGGGTCTGGACAATAACTTATGAAGATAGGGTTGGTCTCTCCTTACGACTTTGCTTATCCGGGTGGGGTTGCCAGTCATATCTCCTCACTGGAGAGTCGTTTTACCAGGATGGGGCATGAAGTGAAGGTTATTGCTCCTGCATCCAGGCCAATCCCTGACTTCGGCGATAGATTCATCGCCATCGGCAAGCCTTATCCCATCCCCAGCAGTGATTCCATTATTCGCATTCCCATATCACTGAGGCTGGCTTCCTCAATAAAGGAGACCCTGGAGCGGGAGAAGTTTGATATTCTTCACCTTCACGAGCCGTTTATGCCGATGCTATGCAGCGCCGTGCTACGGTTCTCCAATACGGTGAATGTGGGTACCTTCCATGCCTGCCAGGGCAAGCCCGGCTACAATGTGGGTAGGCCTATCAGTACCTGGATGATACGCCGGCGAGTTCACAAGCTCAATGGCAGGATTGCGGTATCCAAGCCGGCAAGGGACTTTCACGCCAGGCATGTCCCCGGTCACTATGAGATTATTCCCAACGGAATTGACCTGGAGCGATTCACCATGGACGTTTCTCCTTTTGAGGAGTACCGAGATGGTAAGCTGAATATCCTGTTCGTTGGGCGACTGGAGTTCCGCAAAGGGGTTAACTATCTACTTAAGGCTTACTTGCGTATAAAGTCGGAATTCCCGGACTCACGAGTACTGATAGTTGGTCCCGGCACCAGGCTGCGTAAAAGGTATGAGCGGTGGGTCGAGAAGAATCGTCTCGAAGATATCATATTTACTGGCTATGTATCTTCTGATGATTTACTCCGGTACTATCAGACGGCTGATATATTTTGTGCGCCGGCAACCAGCCGAGAGAGCTTTGGCATCGTCTTGCTTGAGGCCATGGCCATGGGTAAGCCAATTGTTGCCACCAATATAGAGGGTTACGCCAGCGTGGCGACTGATGGTGAGGACAGCCTGCTGGTGCCACCGCAGGATGACCGAGAAATGGCTTGGGCCCTGGGTACACTTTTAAGTGATGAAAACCTTCGCGGGGAAATGGGCGCCAGGGGTAGACAAAAAGCGGAGAGATATAGCTGGGAGCACGTTGCCCAGAGGGTGCTGGACTATTACGGTAGAGTGCTTGATGGTTCCAGGGGGAATGCTTCTCAAGTTTGAACCTGCAATAGTTTAGAAGAGAGTATGGTACTGGTTGGATAATGTTCTCTGGCAAAGATGATGGCCAATGATGAGATTATCCGGGGTTCGTAAGACACTGGGCTACTACTTTGCCGAGCCGGTGGTTCGACTTCTGGCCAGGACACCAATAACACCAAATGCCTTAACCTGGTCTGGTTTTCTAGTCTCTGTTGGTGCTGCGGTACTCATTGCTACCGGGCACCTTTTAGCGGCTGGATTTGTGGTGCTTGTTGCCGGGCTTTTTGATATACTGGATGGGGCTCTAGCTCGCAGAACTAATCGCACCACGCGGTTTGGTGCTGTTCTTGATTCTACGCTCGACCGTGCAGCCGAGGCAGCACTGCTGATTGGCATTCTGGTTATGTATGCCGGGGAGCAGTCAACCAGCGGCGTATTGGTAGCCGGTGTTGCCTGGCTGGGTTCACTACTGGTTAGTTATATCAGGGCCAGGGCGGAGGCGCTGGGCCTTGAGTGTCAGGTCGGAGTATTTACTCGACCGGAGCGGGTTGTTGTGCTGGCGCTGGGGCTCTTGCTCAGCTACTTCGATAGTGCCCTGTTTATTGCTCTGGTTGTGATAGCGGTACTCAGTTTGGTAACTGCCGGGCAGAGGGTTCTTTATGTCTGGCGGCAAACAAAAACTTGATAAATAAGGGGGAATGATGCCGGTTATAGCTGTTATTGGCGCTCAGTGGGGGGATGAGGGGAAGGGTAAGGTAATTGACATGCTTGCTCAGAAAGCGGATGTAGTTGTCCGTTTCTCCGGTGGTGATAATGCGGGGCATACTGTAATCAATCCCTACGGTAAATTTGGGCTGCGACTTGTACCTTGCGGTATCTTCAATCCAGAGACTACCTGTATCATCGGTAATGGGGTTGTGATTAATCCTGCCGTGCTAATTGAGGAGATGGAATTACTTAACCAACATGGCGTGGATACTTCCAAGCTAATTATTAGTGACCGAGCTAACCTGATTATGCCCTATCACACCCTCCTTGATGGTGTGGAGGATGAAGCGCGGGGTGCAAAGGCAATAGGCACAACCCGCAAGGGTATAGGCCCCGCCTTCGCTGATAAAGTAGCCAGATACGGTATCAGAACCGGTGACCTCCTGGATAGAGAGACCTTCCTGGAACGACTTCGTTCTATACTTGACCACAAGAATACCATTCTTACCAAGGTCTACGGAGCCGAGCCTCTATCACTGGATGAGGTGTACAAGGAGTATTGCCAGTATGGTAAAAGATTAGCTCCTCATATCCAGGATACAACTATAGTACTGGAGGAAGCACTGAACAGGGAAGAGCTGGTTCTACTGGAAGGTGCTCAGGGGACTCTGCTTGACCCCGACTTTGGTACCTATCCTTTTGTTACGTCCTCTTCACCACTGGCTGGGGGAGGCTGTCTCGGTTCCGGTATCGGACCTGCGAGAATAGACCGTGTTCTGGGGGTGTTCAAGGCTTACTGCAGCAGAGTCGGTTCCGGTCCGATGCCTACGGAATTGGAGGACGAGATTGGTGAGCTAATCCGGGAAAAAGGGCACGAGTATGGCACTGTTACCGGCCGCCCGCGGCGTTGTGGTTGGTTTGATGCTGTTGCCGCTCACCACAGCACACGCGTTAATGGCTTCACCGGTGCAGCAATCTCCCGCCTTGATATTCTTGATACCCTGCCGTTGCTAAAGATATGTATCGGTTACAAACTGGATGGCAAGACCATTGATTACTTCCCGGCTGGTGTGACTTCCCTTGATAGGTGTGAGCCTGTCTATGAGGAGCTAGCCGGGTGGCAAACTCCTACCAGTCATATTCGGGAGTACGGGCAATTACCCCCGCGGGCTCGTCAGTACATTAGCAGATTGGAGGAACTCATTTCCTGCCCGGTTAATCTCGTTTGCGTAGGTCCCGAAAGGGAGTATATCATTCAGAAGACGCCGGTTCTCTAATGATAGGAATCGCTGGAGATGTGCCAGCGTCATAGTTATCAAAGGACGAGGTCTTAAGCAAGGTGGCAATCGTTAGAGCAGCTACCGAAGAGGATATTCCCCGCATCCTTGAGCTTTACCGGGAACTGGTCATTACAACATCTGAAGCGGAAAGTAGCAAGGTTACTTCCCAGGGTGATTACCAGCGGGTCTTCGCTGAGATTAGTGCTAGCCCGGGGTATGAGCTTCTGGTAGCTGAGGAACAGGGAGAGGTTGCAGGCAGCGTGGTGTTCCTTATTGTGCCTAATCTTTCTCATGGGGCTCTACCGTGGGCTCTGGTCGAGAACCTTGTTGTTGACCGGAGGTATCAACGGAAGGGGTTAGGTAGATTACTCATGGAGTATGCTGTAGCCCGTGCCAAAGAGGCGGGATGCTATAAGCTTGTCTTGGACAGTAATAAAAAGCGCCGGGAGGCTCATCGGTTTTATAGCTCGCTGGGCTTCAAGGCGTCAGCCCACGGGTTTCGCCTCTATTATTAATGGTATAACCCCCCTTACACTTATACCGGCAGGTCAATCTGGTATTGCTTCAGGGTCTCCCTGATGGTGGCCGCCGATTTCTCATCCGGCTCGACAAGGGGCAAACGTGGCTTGCCCACCCTGA
>CAZXWQ010000002.1:0-3002 GCA_964644545.1 uncultured Dehalococcoidales bacterium
ACGTGATACTTTGCACTGCGTCTAAACGCTCAGTTGTTGCATTCAATAGAAGGGAGAATTAGTGGAGCAGGCACTGGCCGGGATTAAGGTCCTCGATTTAACACACTATATTGCTGGACCCTACTGCACCAAGATGCTGGCTGACTATGGTGCCGAGGTCATAAAAATCGAGAAGCCGGGTGGTGGGGATGGAGCGAGGAGGATGGCGCCATTCCTCGGGGATGACCCCCACCCGGAGAAAAGCGGTCTTTTCCTTTATCTTAATACAAATAAGCGCGGAATTACCCTTAACCTGAAGTCCAAAAGAGGGGTACGGATATTTAAGGAGCTGGTGAAAGACAGCGATGTCCTGGTAGAAAACTTTAGCCCCAGAGTCATGCCGGACCTCGGACTTGACTATGAAAATCTGGAAAGGCTCAATCCTTGTCTCATTATGACCTCCATCTCCAACTTCGGGCAGTCCGGTCCCTACCGGGACTACAGGGCAACCGAGATTGTGGCTGATGCAATGGGGGGTTGGAGCACTATTATCGGCCATCCCGATAGAGAGCCGCTGAAACCCGGTGGAAATCAGGCGCAGTTTGTGGCCGGTCTATTCGGTGCGGTGGGTACAATGGGCGCATTCTACGGACAGGAGACGATGGGCACCGGGCAACACCTGGACATTTCGATAATGGATGCCGTGCTCTACATACAGATGAACATTACCAGCATGTATTCCTATGACCAGGTAATTCGCAAGAGGTATGGCAATCGTGTTTGGCCGTTCCCTGGCGGCATACTACCCTGCAAGGACGGCTATATCGGGGCTATTACGGTAACCGCCGAGAAATGGCCTATCCTGTGCCACTGGATGGGTATGCCCGAGCTGATAGAAGACCCGCGGTTTCTCACTGCTAACGAGCGGTCTGAGCATGTCGACGAGCTTGATGCCATTATGATTTCCTGGCTTGTGCAGCACGATGCCGAGGAGCTTTTCCGTGAGGCCCAGAAACGAGGGCTTCCCTTCGGGTTACCTGCCAGCACCAAGATGCTTCTGGAGTCCGGGCACCTTGAGGAGAGGGGCTATTTTGTTGAGGTGGACCACCCGGTTACTGGCAGAATCCGCTACCCCGGTGCTCAGGTCAAGATGGGTAATTTGCCCTATGAGCTGAAACGAGCGCCACTGCTGGGCGAGCATAACGAGGAGGTCTACTGCGACCAACTGGGCTACAGCAAGAATGACCTGGTAAGGCTGAGGGAGCAGGGGGTAATCTAGTCCCATTACCGTTAGATAACAAGGAGGTTCCATGCCAAATCTACCTCTGGAAGGTGTAAGAGTAATCGACCTCTCCATGTGGTTTGCCGGACCCATGGCAGGTCGGCTTCTGGCTGACATGGGAGCCGAGGTAATCAAGATAGAGTCGCTGCGGCATATCGACCCGTGGAGAGGACCGGTAAGCGCTGACGTAATCAGGGAACGCTTTCCAAACAGGGTGGTTTCCGATAGGCCGTATGACTGCTCTCCCGGATTTAACCTGCAAAACCGCAATAAATACGGTATTACCCTCGACCTGGGTACTGATATAGGAAAGGAGCTGTTGCGGAAGCTGGTAGGTATCAGCGATGTAGTCCTGGAGAACTACAGCCCCAGGGTTATGGCAAACTTCGGCCTCGATTACCCGGCTCTGAAGAAGGTCAATCCCGGGATTATCATGATGTCCCTGCCTGCCCTGGGAAGGACTGGTCCCGATAAGGACTGCCTTGCCTTCGGTCAGACCATAGACTGCCTGAGTGGTATGGCATACCTTACCGGCTACATTGGTGAAGAGCCGATGTTGCAAAGCGGCCTCTCCTATGGTGACCCCCTGTCTGGAATGAATGCCGCTTTCGCCGTTATAACCGCCCTCCGGGCTCGGCGCCGGAGTGGCAAAGGGTTGCATATTGACCTCTCCCAGGTGGAGGGAGTTATTGCCTTCAATGCTGATGCGGTTATGGACTACACCATGAACGGGAGGGTCCGGCAGAGGATTGGCAATCGCCACCCTTCAATGGCACCCCACGGGTGCTACCGCTGTAAAGGAGAAGATAGCTGGGTCGTGATAGCTATCCCCTCGGATGTAGCCTGGCAAAGGTTCTGTGGGGTGATGGGTCAGCCATCCTGGACCGGGCACGAGAGGTTTGCTACTACGCTCAGCAGATACCAGCACCAGGATGAACTTGACAGGCTCATCGAAGTGTGGACCCTGAAACATGACCACTATGAAGTAATGCGCATCCTCCAGCAGGCAGATATTGCGGCAGGACCTGTCCTAGATGCTAAAGAGCTGCTTGAGGAGCCCCACCTGAACCAGCGGGGTCTCTTTGAGGCAGTGGCTCATCCTGAAGCAGGCACTCATCCCTACATCGGGATGTTCGCCAGGTTTTCAAAAACACCAATCAGCATTCGTATGCCGGCTCCTTGTGTCGGGGAGCACAACCAGTATGTATTCGAGGAGTTGCTGGGCTTGTCTGAGGAGGAAATGGCTCAACTTGAGGAGCAGGGGATAATCGGCAATACCCCTTTTGAGGAGCAGCAGGGAGGGATGTATTGAGGGCGTTGGGCACAAGTCCCTTGACAACCCTGCCATTTAGATATACAACTATTATAGATATTGAATCTGCTGAAGCCGGTATCAGGTCTGGCCAGTCCAGAATGATATATTAGCCCTAAGTAAATAGATATCGGGAAAGGAAAAGGAGAAATGGATTTTGCTCTTGAAGGTATCAAGGTAGTTGACGTGTCACAGGTTGCCGCTGTGCCAATGTGTGCCCGGCACCTGGCTGACTTCGGTGCTGAGGTAGTACACGTGGAGCACCCGGTAAGGGGTGATTCCTGGCGGATTTTCCAAAAGGGGCAGGGGACGGGCAGCTCTGGCGTAGAGTCTGAGGTAAACTACAACTGGGAGAACTTCAACCGCAACAAGAGAAGCGCCGCCATTGACCTGGCACAGGAGAAGGGTCAGAAAATAATCTACAAAATG
>CAZXWQ010000002.1:3102-7718 GCA_964644545.1 uncultured Dehalococcoidales bacterium
AAGCGCCGCCATTGACCTGGCACAGGAGAAGGGTCAGAAAATAATCTACAAAATGATAGAAAAGGCTGACGTTTTCGTGACCAACCTGCGACCATTCGAGAAGAAGAGGTACCGGCTGGAATATGGTACCCTCAGTCAGATTAATCCTAAATTGATATACGGCTCCCTGACCGGCTATGGTAAAGAGGGACCTGATAGAGATGCACCTGCCTATGATACAACCGCCTACTGGGCCAGGTCGGGAATCCCGCACAGACTCAGAGCCCACGGCGTGGCCAGCCCCGGGTACACCGCAGCCTTTGGAGATAATGTGGCAGCGCTTGGGTTAGCTTTTGGGATAGTGATGTCATTGTACGTGCGCCAGAAAACCGGGGTAGGGCAGGAGGTTGACCTGTCTCTGTTCCACACCGGCGTTTATCAGATGGGATTCGATATTGCCGGTGCTCTTATTACTGGCAGGGATTTTGAAGACTGGATGATGGACCGCTATAAAGATGATGAAGAAAAGATGACACGTCGCGCCGAACTGCGAGATGCGGTTAAGGAAGCGATATCCCCTCTGCGAGATTTCTTTAGTGAGAATATCACCAATCCACTATCGGGAGTATATGAAACAAAGGACGGCCGGATGCTAACTTTTGTCATACTTCAGCCCGACCTCTACTGGTCAAAGTTTTGCCGGGCCATTGGACGGGAAGACCTGGAGAATGACCCCCGGTTTAATTCCTTCGAGGCTAGAGTGGAGAATTGTACCACCCTGTATCATATATTTAAGGATATCTTCCTCACCAAGACCCTCGCCGAGTGGAAGCCACTTCTGAAGGAGTTACCTTACTCTCTACAGCAGAACTTTGTAGAGGTTATCAATGACCCTCAGGCAAGGGCAAATGACTTCTTCGTTCCGGTTGACCACCCTACCTATGGGAGTATCGAGGTTATTGCTAACCCCGTCAGGCTGAGCAGGACTCCGGCAACCATTAGAATGCCGGCACCGGAGTTCAGCCAGCACACCGAGGAAGTACTTCTGGAGCTTGGCTATACCTGGGAGGATATTGCACAATTCAAGGAGGGGGGAGTAATAGCTTAACAGGAGAGCCAGTGAATAGGCGATGTAATGGTGGTAAAAAGGGAGAGAGTTGACAGTATAGTTTTACATAATAATAAGTCGTTTCTATTTAAGGTATTCGGTTACCTCGGTAAGACTGCGGATTCGGGGACAATCATTGACTTCCGGGTAGACATCAGCACGGTCAATTAGTATCGGCTTAATACCTACCCCTCTGGCTCCGACAACATCCAGCTTATACTGGTCGCCCACATGGACTGCTTCTGCAGCATCTACTCTGGCTCGCTCCAGAGCCAGCCTGAAAATCGGGGGCTGAGGCTTATCAGCCCCAGCCTCAGTAGAGGTAACGGTAAAGTCGAGATAGGGCTTTACGCCCAGCTTCTGACAGATAGAGTCTATGTCCCTGTTAAGATTGGTCAGCAAGCCCAGGGTGAGGTTCTTCTCCTTTAACATTTTCAGGGTTGATAGCACGTCATCAAAAATGACAAAGGTCATTGAACTGTATAGCTGCTGCAATCTGCCCATAATTTTCAAAATTAACTCTTCAGTAGCGTTGACCCCGGCCTCAGCCAGTACCGTTTTCTGGTAGCGGGTATAGACCTCAACCTGTTCCTCGGGGCTTCTTTCCCGTATTGGGGAAAGAGTGTTTTCCTCAAAGTAGTCCCTATCAGCAATTAAGAGACCACGACTCACATCCCGCAGTGCCACTTTGATACCCACTTCATGAAGAGCCTGGCTCTCCAGTTTCTCCCGTGGCGGTTCGTAGTGAGCCAGGGTATTAAACCAATCAAAGAATACCGCTCTAATCAACTCGACTTCCCTGACCCGTTAGTCTTTGATTCCCTGGTCTACAATGTAGTCAACGGCGCTCTGAACGGTCAGTATCTTCTCAGCGTCCTCATCCGGTATCTCGATTTTCCGTGATGAGTCACTGAACTCCTCTTCCAGGGACATCACCAGTTCTACCAGGTCCAGAGAATCAGCACCTAAGTCATCAATAAAGCTAGCCGTAGATACCACATCACTATCATCAACGCCCAGTTGGTCGACGACTATCTTTTTTACCCGTTCGAAAATGGTTGCCACTTTCTACCTCCTTCTCAGAATTTCTTATTTGTCAACGAGGGTGCTAACTGCTCCCAGAACCCCGTTAACAAACCTTGAAGAATTATCGCTGCCAAATGTTTTGGCTAGCTCAACCGCTTCATTTATAGCCACCTTAGTCGGCACTTTATTATCAAGCAAAATCTCGAAGATTGCAAGTCTCAGGATATTCTTGTCCACTGCTGCTATCTGCTCTATAGGCCAGGCGGGAGCAAAGCGTTTGATATGTTCGTCTATCTCTTCCCTGTTCTGGACAACGCCATTTGCCAGTTCACGGGTGAAGCTGGCATTTTCCTCAGACAGACCTCCATCAGCCAGAAGGTTGTCCAGGGCCTTTTCCACTTCATGGCCGGTAGAATCAATTTCGTATAGTGTCTGCAAGGCAAGTATTCTTGCCCTTCGCCGTGCTCCTGGCATGTGCTATCCTCCATATTCTGGACTGAGTTTAACAAATGAGTGGCGGTAGGTCAATTTTAATACAACTTTTTGCTGATGTGAAAGAGTATAGGCGAGGGTAGACATAATGTGACCTTTTGTTCTCTTGACAGACGTGGGAATGGTGCTATACTGATGATACCGTGTTCTTACGCACAAGTACGGTTATTTGATGGACAGGGGGTTACTAAACTGCCAGGCTGCTTTGCTCCAGGTCGAGGGGCCGTGAAGAAATCTTAAAAAAGGAGGCGGTGACAGCAAATAAATATGGGAAAATCAACAGGAATTCACATTAACCGAAAGAAAGGAGGCGATAAAGAATGAAAAGGATTGCGATTTTAGCAATATTGGTTGTGCTGGTGTCTAGCCTACTGGCATTTCCGGTGCTGGCAGCCAAGGGAGGCAATAAGGATGGTTGCACCACAATACAGGATGGCACCTTGTTGGATTCCAATGGCGAGCCGCTGGTTTTGGGTTATGACCAATATGGCTACAACTATCAGGCCCACCTATTTAGCGGCAGGTATTGCGATTATGACAGGGTTATCGGCGGTGACTACTGTGATGTAAACCTCGTAATGAAGTGGAATGATGCCTGGATGAGTAACAAAGACTGCGATGGCGACGGCTTGCTGGACAGGCATTTCGGCTATGACAGCTACATCGGTTCTGGTGCTTGGGAAACCAATCATATGTGGGGCTATAATGAAGACGGGAGCAAATGGAACTACTTCGTGAAAATAGTTGCCGTTCCAGCCGACGCCGAAATGGATAATGGAGTTTGGTACACTGATGATGGTACAGAGATAGGTCCAGATATTTGGGGCCAATTTGCCATAGTCCTGCAGATATCCAATGACCCGGTATACGATGAACACGGCGTCCTTTACAAATCCCCTGCATCGCCAGGCTTTGGTTTCTACAAACCATAAGCTCCTGTTAACCACAAAGCAATGAAAAGGGGCAGGGCTGAAAGCCCTGCCCCCTCTTCTTTCTAACCTACAGCTTCCCCAGCGAAATCCCGCCATCAACGGTTAGAACCTGACCGGTGATATACCGTGCCTCTTCGGAAGCCAGGAAGGCAACCGCCTCAGCCACGTCACGCGGGGTGCCCAGGTAACCGAGCAGAATTCGGCTGGCCAGTTCCTGCCTCCGTTCCTCGGGAAGCTGCTGTGTCATCGGGGTGTCAATAAAGCCGGGGGCAACCGCGTTAGCCGTGATGCCCCGGGATGCTACTTCCTTGGCAATAGTGCGCGTGAAGCCGATGATGCCTGCTTTGGCCGAAGCGTAGTTAGCCTGCCCGGGGTTGCCAATCAACCCCACAATACTGGCAATACTGATGACCCTTCCCCAGCGCTGTCTCACCATGTGCCTCAGCACAGCCCTGGTACACAGGAAGACGCTCTTCAGGTTAACCGTTAATACCGCGTCCCAGTCATCATCTGACATCCTCAGCATGAGCTGGTCCCGCGTAATACCCGCATTGTTTACCAGGATATCAACTTTACCGTAGGTAGACACTGTCGTTTCCACCAGCCTGGTAACATCTGAGGGCAGGCTTACATCAGCCAGGACAGCCGTGCTTTCCCGTCCCATTTTCCTGATTTCCCCAGCCACTTCCTCAACGGGAGAAGTATCTCCGATATCGTTAAGTACTACAGTAGCCCCGACCTCAGCCAGCTTCAGAGCGATTGCCTGTCCTATACCCTGCCCACTGCCGGTAACTATTGCCACTCTATCAGAAAGGTCCATATCTTACTCCCCGAGTTCATTATTTATTTACCTCACCCCCTGAAGCACCCAGTAAAATCTTCGATTTTCCTGGGGACCCGCTTGTCCCCGTCTCCTTCAACAGTGGTGTACGAAAGGTACACCTCCCACCGTTTCCTCTGGAAAGCTATCGAGAAGCACAGGAATAGTATAATACATCTTGACATTAGCGTCATCTACTTCAACCCCTTCGATGAAATAATTGAGGAACTCTTTTGCCAGGTGATAGATAACCTCAACC
>CAZXWQ010000002.1:7818-9001 GCA_964644545.1 uncultured Dehalococcoidales bacterium
CCCTTCGATGAAATAATTGAGGAACTCTTTTGCCAGGTGATAGATAACCTCAACCTATATTCAATTTGAGAAGGCTATTGGTATGCTCGACTGATTATGCACCCGGGTTTAGGACGCGCCCAACGAACAAAATTGTGCCTGTTTCGATGTCACGAATCAGGAAGATGAAAGGACGGTCGATGGTAACCTGTTTCGGTTCCGCTGGCGCGGCTGATTCCGCAATGATTACGGCAGTAGCTGCCGCTGCTTCCGTACCAGCCTCATCGACATCAACGAAAGACTGGTGAATTACCTCATCAATGAACAGGCTTCTTTCACCATTAATACCAGAGAAGTCAGCAATGCCACCGAGGAAGGCATCACTCATGCCCATATCAGACAGGGTCTTCTTCATCATGAACTTCGACTCGTAGGTGAACTTGGGCATCGTCAGGGCTACCTGCTGATGTCCAATTCCCCTGATAATGTCGGCTACCTGCTTTCCATCCAGTGTGTTTTCAAACGCCTCGAACTGGCCGGTCTGCGGGAGCAGGATTACCATAGAGAGTTCACTACCATCATAAGGCAATTCCACCGCCTGATAGTCATCGCCCTCGGTATATCCGTACAACTCTGTATTACTCATCATTGGCACGGTGACCGTATTGCCGTCAAGCAGATAGAACGGGCCATCCTCAGTTTGATTCTCGTTGAAGGGATATTGCCAGGCCGCATTGAAGTAAATAGCGTTAGTCAGAACCAGCACCGTCGCAGGATTGAGGACACCTTGAGGAATCAGGTCTTCAATCTTTTCATTTGTCTGGTCACTAACCCAGTTATTAATGGTAAGACGGGATTTTTCCAGTTCGCTGGCGAAATCGAGAGGTCTTAACCCGGCACCGTAATTCTGAGCTATTATATCCAGAAAACCTGACAGGAATTTGTAGTCCTTTTGACCCCAGATAGCATTGACAATGTTTAATTTGAAGCCTTCCCCATCCTTACCCCTGGCACCTTCGCCACGTTTGTTCAGTTCAATATCCAGGCTATTGAAAACCGGGTGCAAACGGTCTTGATTGAGATTAAAATGAAGGGTGTCTGCCATCTGCCTGGCAGTCTCACCGCGCGCACCGGCATACGTCATTGCCAGTGCCAGCGAAATACTGTAAGGGGAGTAGAAAAGGTTGTCATTTCCCTCTCTAAG
>CAZXWQ010000002.1:9101-24571 GCA_964644545.1 uncultured Dehalococcoidales bacterium
TCTTTATTATTTCATACTTTAAGTGGACTTGCACCTTTTGTTTGCTCTTTAGAGGTAACAAAGTAAGCAAGTGTAATTTTTCAATACCGTGCTAATGCCAGTTCCCTCTATAAAGTGGTAATCACATTCCGCAAGTCAGGTTCAATCACTGTCAGAGATTAGCCACCACTATAAGCGGTGGCTGGTTGTGGTTTACTGTATTAGACTCTCTTATGTTTCCACCTACCCCGCCCGAAATATATTGCGTAAGCGACTGCTCCCACAACCATGTTCGCCACTATTGCCCAGCGCACTCCATACACACCCAGAGTGGTAATCTGTGGCAAGAAGTAGGCGAGGGGTAACTGCACTGCCCAAACAGTTACCAGGCCGATAATCATCGGTGGTATTGTGTCACCGGCTCCCGATATTGACTGCTGCAATACAGTAACAAGACCCGCTACTATGAAACCTGCCGTTGCTATCCTTAAGAAAACGCTGGCTAGCTTCACCAGGTCAGGCTCGGTGGTGAAGATACGAATTACGCCCTCAGCCCACAGCAGTATTGCTACCGAAGCAACGAGCATAATTGCTTCTACAATGCCTGTCGCCAGCCAGCCAGTCCTCTGTGCTCGCTCTGGTTGATGTGCTCCCAGGTTTTGCCCTACAAGAACGCCAGAACCCATGCCCAGTGCCCAGCTTGGCAAGAAGAGTACCATCAGTACCCTCTGGTACAGGCTGTGAGCCGCTACAGCTAAGGTGCCGAATGGGACCAGTAACCATGCTAAGATAAGGTTGCCGAAGGACATTTGAATGCTCATGACTCCGGCAGGCATGCCAATCTTGACCATGCGCCATATTGTACTGAGGTCAACGCGGAAGTTGCTCAGGGTCAATTGTAGCCGGGTTCGTCCGCTAAAAAGAATCCATAGCGAAATAGACATCCCCAGGGCTTGAGCCACCACGTTACTGAGGGCAGCTCCGCTAACACCCATACGAGGGAATACCCACCAGCCGAAGATAAGGAAGGGGTCAAGGAGTACATGGATACACCTGACAGAGATGGATATCCTCATAGGGATTACTGAGTCTCCTGAGGCACGCATAATGCTTAAGCCCATAAACCAGAAGGACATAGCCAATGAGCCGGCGAAAAGCATACGCATATAGGCCACTCCTTCTACTACAACAGCATCTTCCAGCCCAAACAGACCCAATATTGGCCTGGCAAGTGGGACAGCTACAGTTGTGGCAACTGCACCGTAGGCAAAACTGATAACGAAGGCTTGTATGGCCACGTGATTGGCACCTCTGGCATCACCAGCCCCCATAAAACGGGCAACTGTGGCCGTCACCCCGACAACGAGGCCCATCATCGCCGATTCTGAAATCATGGCGGTGACACTGGCAATGCCCACGCCGGCAATGGAGGCTGGCCCCAGCTTTCCCACCCATATCATGTCAACAACCTGGCCTATCATGTAAAAGCTCTCGTGTACCATCATGGGCCAGGATAGACTCAGGAGATTGCGAAAGATACTACCTTCTGTCCAGCCCCTACCAACTACATCTCCTCCTCCGGCAGAACCCCTTACCCCTTCCATAAGTCGTTAGCAACTCCTTTTACCGGTAACGCCGTTAAACAAAGTCCCTTTTTACCATCTGGTTATTCCGTTATATGTCATTATAGGTGATGGATGATAAAGGGGGCTGGATACCTATTCATAGCTATCCAGCCCTTTCAATTATCTGGATTCCTGGAATATTCTCCTCGTCGGTGTGAGCACCGAGGATGCTACATGAGCCGTCCCTCGCTGTAGCGTTGTCATCGGCTATCAGTATTCTTATCTTCTGCGTTATGTTTTTTATACCCTCGCCTCTGCTGACAACACACAGACAGGCGTCTCACTGCTCCCCGGGCGTGCTCAGGATAAAGAACCCGTCGTCGATATCGAGATTGACCTCAATTGCCTCATACTGGAAGATTATTTGGCCGCTTTGCTCGTTACTTGATATCGTCCGGAACGGGATGCGAATGCCGTGCACCTCCCGGTAATCTTCGTAGAGGGCTGTTACCGGTATGCCAATACCCCCTTCGAGAAGAGCGACTACCACGGACTTGAGCACATCACCTGTAGCGGTGTCGACAAAGATGGTTACCGGCGGCAGGTCGTCACCACGCTCCAGCTTCAGGACGTAGACCTCGCGTCCGTCGAGTTTATCCGAGCGAAGCACCTGGATAGAGTCATAGAAGTCGCGCCAGTCACCATCGAGCGCTGTGGGATGGTCCCGCTTCACCTGTTCAAGGAACTTGCCGCGCAGCTCATCAAACGGCCCGAAGCTGGACTCGGTCCAGGCCCGGTCTCCGTTGACCGCCATCCGGCTGTAGCCGTACTTGCCGTAGTCGGAATCTGAGCGATACCGGTCGGTGCCGGAGACACACATAGAAAACGTGCCCTCAACCCCAGATTGGGAGCTAAGGATAGTGCCTGTGATGCGGTAGGTGCCCATCTCACCAATGGCAGCTCTGCGGCTATCAGTCTTGCGCAGGGCGAGGATTTCGTCTACTGTCGGCAATAACGTACCCTCTACCCGGGGCATCTCGAACTCTTTGTCAGCCTGGTAGTATGTCAATGACTCTATCCGGCCATCTGGCGTTTCACTGAACCTTAGAGTGAAGCTTTTCGAGACCCGGAAGGCCCATATTCCATCCTCATCTGGCGGGTATAGCTCGAAGACCATCTCCCCCGGCCAATCAATGGCGAGGCGGTTGTTCTGAATAAGCACCTCAGCGGTAATGCCCAATTCCTCAGAGCGGTAGCTACCTAGATACTTCTGAAGCTCGTCCAGGGGGATTTCCGGCGCAATTTCCACGCCGACCCTCGGTATTTCGAAAGCGAGGCCACTCTGGTGGATTATCATCGTGATGACATTACCGTCGTCATCGCGGTCAAAGGATATGGCAGCCTCGTCACTGACGACAAAGTACCACTTGCCTTCCTCATCAGGTTCCTTCAGTTCGTAGACCGCCTCTCCAGCGGCGTCAAGTGCCAGACGCTCGTTCTGTACGAGCACCGTGTATTCTCTATCCTTTAGCGGACCGTACCTGGAGATATATTTACCGGTGTACGGCTCGTACTCTCTGGTCTTATCTGCGGTATCAGCCTCCTCGCGTTCCCCAAGCAGGGTCTCCCATACCATGTTGATGGACTGCTGCTGCAGTGCAGTGAGGGACACATTGGTCAGCAGGACGAAGCCGAGGTCGGATTCAGGCAGCAGGGCTACCTGCGCGGCGAAGCCGCTGGTGTTGCCACCGTGCTCGATGACAGGTTGGCCCTCCCATTCGTGGATGAGCCAGCCGAAGCCGTAGCTTATCCCCGGGGCGATTTCAATCTGACTCGTCCAGGTTTCACTTAACTGCTCTTCACTAATCAGGCGCTGGCCTTCATACTCGCCACGGCCGAGCTGGAGGCGTACCCACTGGGCCATGTCGAGGACGTTGGAGATGATAGACCCGGCGGGACCTATGTTGTCTATAAAGCGTAGCGGCTTATGCTTATATGCCTGCAGGTCTTCATCCCACAGATAGCCGAGAGAGAGGCGAGGAGCGGTCTCGGCCTGCTGTGTGGACGTGTAGGAGCTTCTCATGCCCAGTGGCTCGAAGATACGCTCGGCTACCAGTGTGTCCCAGTCGGTACCTGCGGCGCTGCCGGCGGAAACACCCGCAGCGCTATACATGACATTGTTGTAGTAGAACTTCTCCCGAAAGCCTGCCCACGGCTCGGCGGCAGTGGCATCATGCAGCACTTCCTCACGCGGGACGGTGCCGCTGCCGAACAGGAGCCCCATTCTTGGAAAGCCAGTGCGGTGACACAGCAAATCGCGGATAGTGACCCGGGCATTTTCATCTGCACTGTCTATGTCAAGCGTGAAATAGGGGATATAGTCGGTCACCGGGTCGTCCCAGCCCATCTTCCCTTCGTCAATGAGCATGCCAATGATGGTAGCAGTGAATGCCTTGGTGGACGAGCCAATGGCGAAGAGCGTCTCGGGTGTGACGGGCGTTTCTTTCTCAACATCGGTCACACCAAAGCCCTGCGTCAAGATAACCTCGTCGTCCTTGACCACGGCGATAGCCATCCCGGGGATGTGCAGCGTCTGGCGCTGCTGCTCAAGCTGTTCGACCAGGTAATCAAGGCGCTGCTCCAACGACCCTGCCGTCGGTGTTGGGGCAGCGCAGGAAGAGATAAGGGGTACCACCAAAGCCAAAACCAGCAGGCAAGAAATCGTTATCTTTTTCATTGTTATTCCCATCGCTCTATTTCCTGTTCCTCTCTATTTTTTGAAATTTTCCTGTATATTCTGATTTGTTCTCGGTATGTTCTGCTTCTTTTAACCCTGCTTTTGATAGAAGAGCCTGTATTTCACCCACAGGCATACCGTGGGACTTTTTTATGGGTTCCCGGATAAAAAGTGAGCCGCCTCTTTTCAGCGTTCGGGAGAGCGCGTTGACAGTATCCTGTCTCTCCACAGGTCCTATATCATGAATAACGTGAATAATGTAGATAACATCAAACGAAGAATCAGGTATATCCAGTTCCCTTATATCGCCCTGCTTGCATTCCACATTTGGATATTTCCTTAGTCTCCGGATAGTTTTTTTAATCCAGTAACCTGATATATCCACACAGGTCAGGTGGCCGTTTTCACCAAGAAATTTCATAAGGCATTGTGAACCGGCACCGCCACCACATCCAAAGTCAAGCACCTTTTCATCTCCTTTTAGTCCGAAGCTTTTGATATAAGGATTGTATAACAAGGGGCCTCCAAGAAAACTCTTGAGTGTGTCTTCAAGGATAAACAGGAAGGAAGGTTTTTCAAAGTCGTGCTCCTTAAATTCATAATTGCTCATGACTATATTTCTCCAATCTATATATGGGTTTGCCTAATCTGATTCCAGAGCTGCCGCCAGCCATTCCCGTAGCATGAACCTACCCTTGGTACCAATGCGGTAGAGTTCTGTATGGCATGTGCGTTGTTTTGACTCATTTTAACCTCCTTTAATTTGGTAAGATTCAAGGGCTATGGTGGGTGAATGACAACCAGTGCAGGAAATAGGGGGATGAGGGCGGGAATGGAGATTAAACCCAACACCCCTGCGGCTTCAGGGTCATCCGCCTGTAAAAAAAGTCCAAGAATAAGCAGGAAGTAAAAAAGCAGAATATTGCACTCAGTGTCCAGAAAGCAATGAGCCATGCAGAAAGTGTAACTATTCCCCTTTTCCAGAGGATAATTGGAATAATTATGAATACGGCTAACATACCAGTAACAATCAGGCCAGCCATTTATTCTCCTTTACTACCGTTTTTACCAGAGGCGAAACTTATCTTCACAGTGTACGACCATCATCTGTAAGTGTCAAGCTTTAACAGATTGCCCAGTTGTCCGGGCTGTGCAGTCGATTCACTGCGTTCGGGCTTATCGGAATTCTTGACACCTGGTGAGCATAACCCCTAACATGGCTGTATTAGTTGATACTGGAAATCTCAAACCATCAATGAGAGGAGTTAAGCATGAACGGAGGAATTATTGGCGAGCCTGAGAAGGTTGGGGTAGATAGAGGTGGGTTGGAGCGGGCGATACGGCTACTTGAGGAGCAGCGGGAACGAGGCCTCCACGACGGCGCACAGCTCTTTGTGGCTCGTAAGGGGCAACCGTTAATCGATGTAGCTATCGGCGAGGCACAACCCGGTGTGCCGTTACGAACGGATTCGGTGATGCTCTGGCTTTCATCCACCAAGCCACTAACAGCGGTAGCCATCGCTCAACAAATGGAGCGGGGCAAGCTTGAGCTCGATGACCGTGTGCAGAGATATATCCCGGAGTTCGGCGGTGGCAAAGAGGCCGCCACGCTCAGGCACGTCCTGACTCATACCAGCGGTTTTCCCATGCACACCGTTTCCTTCATGGGCTCTGGCTGGGACGAGACCATCAAGACAATATGTGAAGCTCCAGCGGAGTGGGAGCCAGGTACCGCTGCTGGCTATCACGGCCTTTCTGGATGGAGCATCCTGGGCGAGATTGTGCGCCGGGTAGACAGCCGTCCCATCGAGGTCTACCTGGATGAGGAGATAATGAAGCCCCTGGGCATGAAGGATAGCAGCCTGGGAGTTAGTGAAGCTCGAGCTGCTGAACTGGGCAACCGCCTTTCACGCGTTTCCGTAAAGACTGATGAAGAGCTGATGGCTCGCTTGGTGGACTGGAATGAACCGGAGACCCGTCGCCTTACCCTCCCCGGCGGTAGCGGCCACGGTCCGGCGCATGACCTGGGAAAGTTCTACCTGGCTCTCTGGAATGGTGGCGAGTGGGAAGGAGCTCGTATCCTGAAGAAGGAAACAGTAGACCTTTTCACGGCTACTCATCGCCAGGGAATGGTCGACCGGAGTAACAGCCTGATATATGGAACGGAGGTGATGCCATCCTGGGGACTGGGCTTCATGAAGGGCAGTGATGACGAGGAGTTAGTTAGCCTCCGGTACGGGAGCCTGTGTACCTCGGCCGCATACGGACATGGGGGTGCATTTACTTCCATCGGGTTCGTTGAGCCCAGTCGTGACCTGGTGGTAGTTACTATCACCAACGGTTTCACGAGTAATATGGATAATAACTACCGCCTTCGTGATGTTTCCGATGCTGTCCACAACGCCTGCCACTAGCAATACCGACACAACTAGCCGGTATGAATGAGGAAGAAGTTATTCAACAGGCGGGAGCATAAAGCTGCAGAAGGAGAATTGAGATATAGTAATGGACGGAAAAGATTCGCTTCGACCTGTGAAAGGGTAGTGCCTATGCTGGAATGTACTGGATTGTTCCGTCAGGGATTACTGCTACCTTTGCTCTACCGGGGTAGTCCCTGGTCAGATATTCAAGGGTTTCACTCCACGTAGTTGCCCAGGTGATTGAATCCGGCGGTGCGATGTGGGCGGTTGCTGCTCTTTCTATGTACTGTGTTAACAAGATGAACCTGTTCACACGGGGAAGCGTGCGAGAGCGTGGCCGCCAATACCTGCCACCCATATTATTGCCCCACCTGCCGGTGAGGTAATGGGTTATCAGCCCCTCTGGTGTATTCACAACAAGCACCAGGTCTCCGCCGTTTTCACTTAGCATCCCGGCACCCAGCGGGGAGGCGTGAAATGGCTCAGTGCCCTTGGCGTAGGCGTTGGCTATCACAATATCCCTGTCACCTGCGGGTTCTGTTGCGTAGACTTCCCTGGCGAGTTGCACCCCCTGGATATGCTCGGCAAGTGGTTCGCCAACAAAGAGAGCGGTTATCTCTCTCCTGTTGTTAATTATTGCATCCACTTTAATATCCAGGCCTGCCATTTTCGCTGCCTCTGCTATGTCCAACCTCAATTCATTGTCTTCAAACCCCATACCGTATATCATCGAGCCACTTCTCCCACGTTCCCGTGCCCTGGCTGCCAGGGCATGGTTGGTGGTGATGGTATCTATAGAGGCTACGCCGGGAAGGATGATTTTACCTCCGCCACCAAAGGACGCCACTGCGTGGGGAACGATGCTGCCGATACCTATCTTAAGGTCGCAGTCCATTACCTCGCTGTTGATGGAGACGGGTGTGCCCCGGCTCGTCTCACCCAGGAGTGTGCAGTTCTCATAAGGATTGTGGTTGTAGACGGGGAATCTATCGAGGACTGCCTCTCCCAGTTTTTTAACGAAGTCTATCCGCGTAAGTGCTCTGTGTGCGCCGTGGGCGGCAATGAATCTGATATGCTCATCGGGAATACCTGCTGCCTCTAATTCTTCGATGACATAGGGCACAAGGTCAGCCACCGGGGTTGGCCTTGTCAGGTCGTCAAAGAGTATTACCACCTCTTTTTTGCCCTTAGCCAGCCCTCTTATAGGTGGGGAGTCTATAGGGTGGGAAAATGCATTCCTTATCTCAGCATCGGTTAGCCGCGGCCTGTCGTGGCCCTGCATTCGGCAGATAGCAACGTCCCAGGATGAAGGCAACTCCAGAGTAAAATCTGTATCCCCGTACCAGGCCATCTGCGGGACCTTGATATTGTTAAACTCAGCCATCTTTCCTCCTATGCCTTACTTCTGGCACTTCCATTTATGCTATATGCCGTATTCTAATCTATGGCTGCCGATTTTGCAAAGTCAGCTTATTAAATCTGGAGGGTGAATTTGACCCCAAGGTCGCAGACCATTATAGTAGATTGTGGCCAAGCACCTAAGACGGGTTAAAGGAGGTAAGAATGGGTATAGTCAGTGGCGGGCATCTGCTAATCAGGTCTCTTAGAAATGAGGGAATAGGACATATCTTCGCACTGAGCGGGATTCATATACAGTCCATATTCAATGCCTGTATCGATGAAGGGGTCAGGATAATTGATACTCGCCACGAGCAGGCAGCGGTTCATATGGCAGAGGGGGAAGCCAGAGTTACTGGCCGGGCGGGGGTGAGTGTAGTTACTGCGGGGCCAGGGTTGACCGATGCCGTGACCGGTGTTGCCGCTGCCTTTCAGTCGGCCAGCCCGGTGATAATTATATCTGGCAGAAGTACGCTGGCTGAATTTGATAAGGGCTCTGTTCAGGAAATGGACCAGGTTACATTGATGAAGTCGATTACAAAGTGGGCTCGGACGGTCTATGAGACAAAGAGAATACCGGAGTATGTGAGTATAGCCTTTCGGCACGCCTACGCAGGTAGGCCGGGACCTGTCTATCTCGATATCCCTAACGATATACTCGACAATAAGGTTGATGAAGGGACGGTTTCTTTTCCTGAGGGTTATCGAAGTGAGGGGAGGCCCCAGGGTGAGCCAGTTCTGATTCAAAGGGCAGTTGAGCTGCTTCTGGCGGCAAAAAGACCCGTCGTGATTGCTGGTAGCGGTGTGTGGTGGTCGCAAGCTAGTGAGGAGCTTCAGGAGCTTGTTGAGACCATGAAACTTCCCCTGATATTAACGCAGAAGGGACGCGGGAGTGTTCCCGAGGACCATCCTCTCTGCTTTGGTCCTACCAGGGTTGGTACCAGGGAGGCTGACGTGGTACTGGTAATTGGCACTCGAATCGATAATATGATGTCCTACGGCCAGCCGCCTCTTTTCAACCCAAGTGGAAGATGGATTCAAGTTGACATTGAGGCCAGTGAAATCGGTCACAACCGGTCAGTGGACATCGGTATCGTTGGTGACGCCAAAGCAGTACTGAAGCAGATGATAGAGCTGGGACGGGATAAGAGCGAAGTACGTAAGGAGTTGCCCTGGGTTGAAGAATGCAGGGCATATGTAAAAAGCCGTGCACAGCGCATTGAGGCGGAGCTTTTCTCCAATCAAGTGCCGATACACCCGCTACGGCTGTGCCAGGAGATTAAGGACTTCCTGGATAGGGATGCTACTATCGTTGTCGATGGCGGTGATATCTCGGTCTGGGGTCAAACTGTCTTCAGAATCTACCATCCTGGTCACTGGCTCGATTTAGGTCCCTTCTCTGGCCTGGGGCCAGGTATTCCCTTCGGGATAGCTGCAAAACTGGCAAGACCTGATAAGCAGGTGGTTATTCTGGTTGGCGACGGTACTTTTGGACTGAATGGAATGGAATTTGATACAGCGGTGAGGCATAATATTCCGATAGTTACCGTTATCGGTAATGATGGAGCCTGGGGCATGATAAAACACCGCCAGGAAATTACCTACGGAGCGGATAGAATAATCGGCAGCGAACTTGGCTTCACGCGATATGACAAGGTAGTGGAAGCCCTCGGTGGCTATGGGGAACACGTCAGGATGCCGCAGGATATCCGTCCTGCCTTAGAACGTGCTTTCGCTTCTGGTTTGCCCGCCTGTGTAAATGTTGAGACTGACCCCGCTATCACGAGCCCACTTACCAGAAGAACCTCAGGCAGTCGCTAAGGAGGGCTTCGTGCCGAAATATGAGACGGCTTTGCTCGCCAATCTTGAAGTCTTTCGCCACGAGCAGTTTTTAGTATGATAAAAAAGGAATCGGCTCTGGCGCCTTACCGGGTGCTGGACCTTACTACCGAGAGGGGTTTCCTGTGTGGCAAGATATTTGCTGACCTGGGTGCTGATGTAATTAAGATTGAGCCCCCCGGGGGTGACTGCGCACGAAGCATTGGTCCTTTCTATAAAGATATTCCAGACCGAGAAAAAAGCCTTTTCTGGTTTGCTTTCAATACGGGAAAGAAGAGTATTACGCTTGACATAGAAACGGCTGACGGCCGGCAGATTCTGAAGGAATTGATTAAGACGGCTGATTTCCTGGTGGAGTCGTTTGACCCCGGATACCTGGATAAGCTGGGCATTGGCTATAATATCCTTAGACAGAGCAATCCACGCCTGATAATGGGTAGTATCACCCCTTTCGGGCAGGAGGGGCCGCATGCCAACTGGAAGGGTCCTGACATTGTTCCCTGGGCGATGAGCGGCTACATGTGGATGACCGGTGAGCCGGGGCGCTCCCCGCTGAGAATAAGCTGTCCTCCCCAGGCTTATCTTCACGCCAGTGCTATAACTGCCGCCGGTCTGCTTCTGGCGCTTCGCCATCGGTACATGAGTGGCGAGGGGCAGCACATTGATACCTCGGCGCAGCAGTGCCCGATATGGATGTTGACCCACACCTATGCTTACTGGGACTTGCTCAAGGTGAATCTTGGAAGGGCTGGTGTCTATCGGCAGTTTGGAGAAAAACTTTTAAGAACCGTCTGGCCGTGTAAGGACGGCTATGTTGCCTTCATGTTTGCCGGGGGACTCATCGGGGCCAAGGGGCAGCGAAGTGTAGTAGAGCTAATGGAGAAAGAAGGGATGGCTGAAGACTGGCTCAAGGAATTTAACTGGGATGACTGGAGTGCTACCGACGGTAGCCAGAAAGAGGTTGACAGAATTATCGAGGTTTTTGGCCGGTTCTTCAAGACAAAAACAAAGGCTGAACTTTTCAACGAGGCACTCAAGAATAACATTATGCTGGCACCAGTAAACACGGTTGCCGACCTTGCAGAAAACGCTCAGCTTAATGCCAGGGACTACTGGGTGGAGGTAGAACACCCGGAACTGGGTAACAGTATTAAATATCCAGGTGCGCCCTGTAAACTAACTGAGACCCCGTGGCGAATAAAGGGGCGGGCTCCCCTCATTGGGGAGCATAATTGCCAGCTCTATGAGGGAGAACTGGGATTTTCCAGCAAAGAAATGGCTACTCTGAAGAGTGCCGGAGTAATCTGAGGGGATGTGCCTATGGAAGACAAGCGCCCACTGGATGGAGTAAAGGTCCTGGATTTTAGTGCTACAGTATTGGGTCCCACGGTCACCCGATATCTAGCCGACCATGGAGCTACAGTGATAAAGGTTGAGTCTATAACTCACCCCGAGACGACGCGAACTGCAACCCCTTATGCTGCTAGAGAACTGGGAATAAACAGGAGCGGTTATTTTGCCACGCATAATGCGGGGAAGCTTGGCCTCAGCCTTGATATGAGCAAACCCGGGGCGATAGCGGTTGCCAGGAGGCTGGTTGGATGGGCTGATATAGTTATTGAGACTTTCACCCCTGGAGTAATGGAGAAGTGGGGTCTGAGTTACGAGAACTTGAGGAAGATAAAGCCTGATATTATCATGGCCAGTAGCAGCCTTGAGGGACAAACTGGGCCATATGTGTCTCACCGGGGGTACGGGATGATTTCTGCCTCAATGACCGGCTGGTTTGACCTCACCGGCTGGCCGGACGGGGAGCCGGTGGGCCCTTACTCTGCCTACAGCGACTTTATTGGCTGGAACTACCTGCTTATCTCCATCCTGGCAGCTCTGGATTACCGCGACCGCACCGGTAAGGGACAGTACATTGACCAGTCACATATCGAGAGCGGCGTCCATTTCTTGGCGACAGCTCTCCTCGATTACAATGTAAATGGACGGGTAGCCACCCGAATGGCTAATAGAGAGCCCTGTGCTGCGCCTCACGGCGCCTATAGATGCTGTGGACAGGATAGGTGGTGTGTCATTGCGGTAACTAATGACGAGGAGTGGCAGTTTTTAGGCAGAGTTATGGGTAATCCAAATTGGGCCAGGGACCCCAGGTTCGCTACGTTTATTGGCAGAAAAGAAAATGAGGACGAGCTTGATAAGCTGGTCGAGGGGTGGACAATAAATTACACTGCTGAGGAAGTGATGGCTCTGATGCAACAATCGCAGGTACCGGCTGGCCTGGTGGAGAATGCGGAGGACCTTTTCCATGACCCTCAGCTTAAGCACCGTCAGGCATTTGCTAGCCTGGACCACCGCGAAATAGGCACCTACCAGATTAGCACGGCAGTTTTCAGGTCATCTGAATTCTCTAATAAGCCACGCTCCCCGGCTCCACTCATTGGTGAGCACAGCGAATATATCCTCAAGGAGTTTCTTGGCATGTCCGATGAGGAGATTGCCGAGTTAGTGGTGGAGGAGGTTCTCCAATGATACGGCATCGTTATTTGGGGCTGGTACAGTTCAACCATTGGTCCTGTAACTACCCGGATAATATGCCGAGTATGGTACAGGGCATTGATGATACCGTAGTCGGTGCAGACGTTAATAACAGCTAATCCTTGCCCTGTATTTTTAATCATTGCCTGGTCATCTGGAATCTCATCAGGCTTAAACCGGCACCATTTTTTATTAGATGGCTACCGATGGACTCTATCGTCCTAAAATCAGTTTCCATTTCTGCCTGTCAAGGCGGTTAGCTTTTTGGCTCATTAGATTGACCCTTCCGCGCCATGATATTCCACCTGATTGACCTTACTGTAAGTACAGCCTGGTATTAGAATGAACCAGTGCCCATCAATAGCTAAGAGCCTGAAGCAAAAAGATAAACATAAGCAGGGGGGAAGTACATTTGCGCAATAGAGTAGCGTTTCCAGGATTCCGAATGAAGGCACATAATCCATTCCGGCCGGGTGAATACCCGGTGATTAAAGCAAGGGGTGTTACCAAGCTCTACAGACATATTCCTGCTCTCAGGGATGTTGAGCTCGAGGTTGGGGATGGTGAAATACTGGGAATAATAGGGCATAACGGTGCCGGGAAGACAACAATGTTAAAGATACTGACGGGGCTCATAGCTCCCACGGCCGGTACCGTAGAGATTATGGGTATGGACCTGGCCAGGGATAGCCGGCGGATTAAGAAGTTCATCGGGTACTTACCGGAAGAGAGCCCTCTTTACGAGAATATGAGTGTCCTGGAGTACCTGATGTTTTTCTCGGAAATCTATCAGATACCCGGGAAAAGAGCTGAGGAGCAGATAGATAGATTGCTGGTGGCACTGAAGCTTGAGGAGAGGGATAAGCTTGCTGGCGAGCTTTCCAAGGGCATGAGGAGAAAGGTTGCCATAGCCCGCACACTGCTGCACGACCCCAGACTATTAATACTCGACGAGCCCAACGCCGGGCTGGACCCGCTGACATCATTCTTTATCATCGATTATCTGAAGACTTTGAAGGATGAGGGTAAGACGATAGTATTGAGCGCCCACAACCTGTTTCATGTTGAATACATATGCGACCGGGTTGCCATCCTGAGAAATGGGGAACTGCTGGTCTGCGATTCTATGGCGTCGATAAGGAAGAGACTCGGCAGGAGAGAGTACGAGATAATATTCAGTGCCAGCGAGGGTTTGGATTACGAAACGAAGGAAGATAACTACGTGGTCAGGACGTCTGACGTGGGTCAGATAGCATCGGTGCTGGAGAATATAGCCAGCAATGGCTGGGCGCTAGTTGATATCTCAATACAGCAGTCGGCGCTCGAAGATATATATGTAACGTTGATGAATGATTCCAGGAGCAGTCTTCCGGTTGCTGAATAGACAGGGTTTTCGGAAGTATAGAAGTATAGCTTACTGTTTGCCATGAAAAACATCCTGGTCATATCAAAGCGAGAGGTCTCTCGCCTCAGGTCACGCTTCAGGGGCAGGTCAGGAATTATTATACTGGCTGTTGTGGTTCTTTCTGTTGTCATTTCGTATATGGTTTCCCAGCAGGGTTTTATCCTGAACCAGGGATTTTACCCGGTTGGCGTGTCGCCAGATAGCGGTGTACCATCAGACAAGCGCTTTAACGTTGTAGTGCTCGACCCCGCGGCCGGTCGTGCGATGCTTGATGAAAAGACTATAGATATATATCTCAGTGGTGATAGCACTGAATACAGGAGAGACGAGCGGTCGCAGTATGCCATCGGTGCTCTGAAGCAGTTCTTGAAGAAGCAAGAGCTGGTCAGGATATCGAACGAGTATGATATCGATAGGGCGTTTCCGCTCCGCATTGAGGTCAACCACCTGGAGGTACCAGACGGGAATGTTGATTTGGGAACACAGGTATCGCTGTGGGACATTGCGGAATCCACGGAGACCGCCTCTGCACCAGCTAACATGCCCGAATCGGCGGTTACCAGTAATACCGTGATAATGAAGCAGCTAGACCGGTTCAAGGGTGATGGCGCGCTGCCGGAATTCAAAGCCGAGTTTTCCTCTGATAAGGAGATAATTGTCCCTTCACTCATGACTCCGCCGATACCCCTTGCCCAGGTGATAATTGCGTTCTTCTATGTTGTGCCGATATTTTTTGTGAGTATCTTCTTCACGAGCAGTTTCATGGAGGAGAAGATAAACAGGAAGCTTAATATACTGCTATCTACGCCGGTCACCCCGTTTCAGATTATCATGGGCAAGATGCTACCCTACATTGTTTATTCAGTTATTGTCACCATCGCCATCACTCTACTGCTAAAGGGTAATATCTTACTGTCCCTTGCCATATTTATTCCCATTACACTTTTCATCCTGTCAATTTACCTCATAGTGGCTTTGTTATACAGGACATTCAAGGACCAGACCTTTTTTTCGCTGCTTGCGGTGTCAGTCATTACTGTATACCTCATCTTTCCGTCAATGTTATCCGGAGTCAGTGACCTGAGCAGCATATCGCCACTCAATCTGGCGGTACAGATGTATAAGGGCGAGACTTTTGGGCTGGCGGAATATTTCCTGGGCACATCCCCGATGTACCTGGTATTTTCACTATCCATGTTAGTGAGCGTGCGTATCTTCAACGAGGAGTACCTGATGGGCTTCAGACCGCTGCATTCCAAAATAGGTGAGGCAATTTACCTGGCGATAGACAAGAACCATCTGTACCTGTCAATCTTCCTGTTAGGTATGCTGGTCATTCCGGTAGTGTTCATGATACAGCTGGCATCTATTGTAGTCGCCTTCAATTTACCTATGCCCTTCGCTCTGGTGGCCCTGCTGGTGATATCGGTTATTGTAGAGGAGGTAGCGAAGTCAGCAGGGATAATGGTGCTCTTGCAGAATAACGTCCTCAAATCACTAAAGAGTATCGTAATAATGTCGTTCATCACGGCACTTGGATTTTTCATTGGCGAGAAATTGCTGCTCTCCATTGCCATGTGTGT
>CAZXWQ010000002.1:24671-26646 GCA_964644545.1 uncultured Dehalococcoidales bacterium
CGGCACTTGGATTTTTCATTGGCGAGAAATTGCTGCTCTCCATTGCCATGTGTGTAATATCTGAGTCAATGTTCACGGCGGCTATCTTCGGTACAGGGCTGCTACTGGTTGTACCGCTAATTGCGCACTTCGTATTCACCTCCATTGTGTGCCTCATAACGGCCCGTTTTGGCGTCAAATTCTACCCGATAGCCATCCTGGCGGGCTCGGTGGTTCATGCTCTGTACAACCTGTACGTTATAGGGGTGATACCGTGAGCAGATTCTTCGTCATGGTAAAGAGGGAGCTGAAGTCACTCACCAAAGAGAAGACAATATTGCTGGCCATAATTATCCAGCTCTTCCTGGCTTCATTCTCATCGGTCATTGTGGTGGGACTTATGTCTTTCTATGACCCCGCTTCTATCGGACAGAACACGAGAATAGCCATTGATGTGGGCATTGTTGGTGATACAAGTAGCCCTCTCACCGGGTTTTTAAGGGATAAGAATCTGGGTGTGGTAGCGTTCACCGATGCCGCCGAGGCGGAGCGGGCTTTCTATTCCGGCCAGGTTGACACGGTTATGTTGATGCCAGAGAACAACCCTGATGTTGTTAGCATGAAGCTCATTCTCCCTGAGCTGGATTCAAAGGCAACGGTCATACTCATGGTATTGAAGGAACCTCTGGAGAAGTATGAGGCTTATCTGCGTGAGATGAACGGTGTAGAGGTGAATTATACGAAGCTTGACGGCAAATCGCCAACCACCTACGAGTTCCTTTACTCACTGATAGTTCCGATACTGATGCTCTTCCCGGCTCTCCTGGCAGGAAGCATCGTGATTGATACGGTGTCCGAGGAGATAGAGAACAAGACGCTGGATACGCTCCGTTCAGCACCGGTATCGCTAAATGAGGTGCTTACCGCTAAGATATTTGCTGCTGTTATCATGGTTTTCGTGCAGTGTTTCACCTGGACGATGCTATTGCGGCTAAATGGTGTGTATATACAAAACCTTGGCATCGTGCTACTGTTTTGTGGCATTATCGGTACATTCGTTTCTCTCGGTGCGGCAATAATTGCGCTGTGTTTCAAGGACAGAGAGAGGTCACAGTTTATGTATTCAATAGTGCTCGTGGTCACTACCGGCTTGAGCTACTTCCTCAATCCATCGCCCTTTAACCTTTTAGCGAGACTGGCTACAGGTGACCATTACACGGGTATACAGAACCTGATAATATACCTGATTCCGCTAATGGTGCTCAGTGTCATGTTCTTTAAGTGGTCGGAGAAGCTGGTATCGGCGCGGAGTATTAACTGACCTGTGGCGGGAAAGGGTGATTGCCGGGCCGCAGGGGGGGAACAGCTTCACGGCTGAGCTGCAAAGTGGCTGAGATAGGCATCCAAATCAAACTCAATTTTCACTGTGTTGGCTGGTACGCCGTTCTCTTAGCTCCTTCAAAAATGTAGCTGAGGCTATCACTGCCATAACAAGAACAAGCAGTGCAGCTACTAAAACACTATCGTTTTTATCAATCACGTCCATGAGCCGGTGAAAAAAACAAATATTTGCCCAGGGGCTGACGTGGAAAGCCGGTATACGATTGATAAGTGCGGTGAGGTCAGGAGCCCTAATCTGACCAAAGAGGTTAATCTTTACCCAGTAGTTATCATTGAAGGAGCGCATTAGATTGCAGAAGCGCGCTATATCGGGTACCATTGCCCACAGTCCTCCCAATATGATAATGGCCACCTGCGCTATTCTTATTTTAAGTCGGATGCGCAGGGGTAGTATGTTAAATATGACCATTGTGCAGCTCGTACCGACAGCAAAGTGGGCGATTGGTATAGACATAGACGTGCTCCCTCTGGATATTGCCGTATGCTCGGGTGACTGCATCCAGGATTCCCATTGTGAGTCCTTCTTCAATCACCAACTATAGCTATCACGGTAGATTCGACGATTAGCATTTCAGAAGCATACAACTCTATTGGC
>CAZXWQ010000002.1:26746-38759 GCA_964644545.1 uncultured Dehalococcoidales bacterium
AGCTATCACGGTAGATTCGACGATTAGCATTTCAGAAGCATACAACTCTATTGGCGGACTATTCCTCCGTAAGAGTACATTTGGCTCGAAAATTTGTCAACATGTGACGAGGCAGAGGGACAGTTTAATGTTGCCCCGGCTATCTGGTAATACCAGCTTCTACTCAGGCCATGTACAGACAGGGGGGTCCCGGTGAAAATCACATTGTGCTTCATTCGGGTCATTATTGTGACCTCCTGGGTGCTGTTGGGCTATCCTGTGGGTCAAAGACCTGAACTATCTGGCTCTTGATAGATGTCCTTTTGAACCTTACGCAGATTGATACACTGTGAGAAAATTGAAAGGACTTTTCGAAAAACAGGTGGGAAATGTATGAGAAGTTCGCCAGGGTCTTAAGGCATCTGCAGCGCGGTCAGAGAGGCATTACTGGTCTGGAAACAGCCATTATATTGATTGCCTTTGTTACAGTGGCCTCAGTGCTGGCTTACAGCGTCCTCACTGCTGGTATCTTCTCGGCGGAAAGAGGCAAGGAGACGGTCTATAAAGGGCTTGAACAAGCTGAGGGAGGTATGGAGGTGGCCAGTGTTGTGCTCGGTTTAAGTACTAATCAGACCAAGCTGGATGCAGTTCAATTCTTTATCTGCCTGGTAATTCCTAACGAGGTGGTTGACACGAATGCCATTGTCGTTAACTACTGGGACAAGGATGTGCATGCCGAAGGGTGCAGCGTGCTCCTGGAGATAGCTGATGACAGTACCGAGCGGGGAACTGCCAGTATGCTTGAGAACGACGAGTTGTTTAAGGTTACGGTCACAGTTCCAGCGTCAGCCAACGTGGTGGCCTATGAGATTTTCACTGTTGAACTACTACCGCCTGTTGGTAACGCCGTCACCCTGACAAGGTCGTTACCCGGTAGTCTTTTAAAGGTTATGGACCTGAAGTAGACTGAGGAGAAATGGAGAGGAACGCTGGTTTGAACTCTCCGTGGGTTCTTAAAGAGCCGATGCCGGGGGTCTAAGGGGTAGCGAATAATCCAGGTCGGGCGGGGGCTCCTTGGGAAGGGTACCGGTTAGCCTGCTGTAGAAAACAACGGACAGCGCAAAATTCTATCGTGACATCAAGGTTGTTGCCCCCCACATCCTGGCCGGATTCCATCAGACGTATTGTTGCCAGTAGTTGAGAGGAATCGAAGTCAAAGACCCCTTTGGCCTCCTTGTGGTCATCCACTGGCACGGCACTGCCGGTAAGATAGAGGACATTCCTTATCCCTCTGGTATATGCCAGAAGAAGCTCAGCCTGGAGAGCCAGGCGGTTATGGTCGCGGCAGGTCATTTGCGGAATGGGCTTACCACCTTGCTCCTTAATAGCGAGGCAGCCGCCTTATTTGATTGGTAAGAGTTCGGGCGGTGCTGGAGTTGAAACAGTGGCGTCTTGCAGTGTAGAATTATTTGGTGGGGAGTTAGCTCAGTAGGTTAGAGCACTCGGTTCACATCCGAGAGGTCGAAGGTTCGAGTCCTTTACTCCCCACCACTTCGTACAAGAGGCAAAAACTTTCGAGAAGACCTTTGCGTTAGTCTACTAAGGTTCGAATCGGCCCCCCCCGCTACCAATTTTTAAACGCAAGAGCGCTTTCCGGGGAAATTCCTCGAGAAGGCGTTTTCTATTTATATAACGTATGACTATGCTATTCACCGAGCGATCTTCGCTCGCCTATCTACCCTTCCAGACTGGTTTTCTCTTTTCGGCGAAGGCTCGAAAGCCTTCACGGACATCCTCGGTATTGGGCAGATAATTGAATTCCTGCCAGCGGGCCAGAGCAATTGATGAAGGTACGACGTTCGAGAGTCTCGCACTTCTACAGGCTTCCACAATAATTCTCACAGATAGGGGCGCCAGCTCGCAGATATTCTGTGCCATTTCTCTGGCCGCCGGAATGAGCTGGTCGTCTGGCACCACCTTATTTATCAGGCCGATCTCGTAGCATCTCTGGGCAGTCATTTTCGCAGCCAGTGCTATCTCTACCCCGAGGTGAAAAGGAAGCATCTGGGTGGCAATTGCCTGACCTCCACCCTGAAACCCGAACAACGGCTCATTCTGCCAAAATATGGCACTTTCCGCTGCTACCACCAAGTCGCATCCCATGGCGACAAACCATCCATAGCCCACAGCCCAACCATTTACCGCGGCGATAATCGGCTTGGGTATCCGGTTCAGATGCTCATAGGCACCTGTCCTGCCCAATTTCCTCCGTTCGGCATTAACTTTTTGGCGTTCCTCATCATTCATCGACACCATATCCTTGGTGTCCTGCCCGGAGCAAAAGGAATTGCCGACCGCGGTGAGGATAGCTACACGGATATTATCATCCTCTTCAAATTGTCCAAAAGCACCGTTGAGACCCCGGCGCATCTGTAGATTTAGGGAATTGCGTCTCGACGGGTTGTTCATCCGGATGATGGCAATTGGACCATCTTGCTCATAATCAACACTGTCGAATTTCATTGCGCGCTCCTTTCCTTCTAAAAGAATCACTTGTGATAGTATTATAGCATGGACAGGTGCCTGGTAGGGTGGGTGAATGGTGCCTGCAACCCGAAGGTCGGTGGTTTTCAGACGTCCTGGTATGGTTTTTCTGCTAATCCATTTGCCTCAGGATTACTGGTGCAAAATCCGGGTTTATATCTTCTCTAATGGACCCAGCTCTTTGATTGTGTTTGTGAAATCGGCAACGAGCTGGGCAAATCTGGCCCCTTCAGATGCTGAAACCCATTCTAATCTGAGCCTTTCCGGCTCAATACCGAACTCACAGAGTAACCTCTTTGTTAGCTCGACCCTTCCTATCGCCTTGTAATTCCCCGCTATATAGTGGCAATCGCCGGGATGACACCCTCCGATAAATACTCCGTCTACACCCAGGGCAAAGGCTTTTAAGATGAAGGTAGGGTCAACCCTGCCGCTGCACATTACCCTTATCATCTTTATATTGGGCGGATACTGAATTCTAGAGGTGCCGGCCAGGTCGGCACCGGCATATGTGCACCAGTTACAGGCAAAACCAAGTATCAGCGGCTCAAACTTTTTTGTATCCATTGCCATACCTTGTTTTCGACATTATGCTACCAGGGCCTCTATCTGAGCCAAAATCTGCTCATCTTTGAAGTGGTTCATTGAGATTGCCCCGGATGGGCAAGCAGCCCCACAGGTGCCACACCCCTTGCATAGAGCGGTAATAGAATGGGCAACCTTTTTGCCGTCCTTGCTCTGGAGCTCGATAGCTGAATAAGGGCAGAGATTAACACAGGTGCCGCATCCTGAGCAGATGTCCTCGTTAACCGAGGAAGTTATTGCCTCGGGTTTTACATAGCCTGCTCTCAAAGGTATTGCTGCCTTTGAGGCGGCAGCGTAAGCTTGAGAAACACCCTCAGATATGTCTGTCGGCCAGCGAGAAGAGCCGCAAATAAATATGCCATCGGTGGCAAATTCCACCGGCATCAACTTGAGATGCGCCTCAAGGAAGAACCCCTGCTCACCCAGAGGGACTTTAAGCATTCTGGAGATTCCCTCAGCATCGGTTCTGGGGATTAAAGGAGTGGTAAGCACCACCACATCCGCAGGAAGCTCTACCTCCCGACCCATCAACTGGTGCCATACTTTTACCTTCTCAACCCTTTCATTTCCCATCACTTCAGGTGGTTTTTCCAGTTCATATCTGATGAACCTGACGCCTTGCTCCATGGACTTTCGGTAATAGTCTTCAAACTCTACTCCGTAAGCCATCACATCGCGATGAAGGACCCAGACTTTGGCCCCGGGATTATTCTTCTTAATTAAGGTAGCATTCTTGACTGCCGTCATGCAGCAAAATCTACCGCAATACGTTCGCTCCGGAACTCGTGCTCCCACACAATTAATCATCACCACATTTTGCCCATCAAACTCCCCTTTTTTCAGTCGCTGTTCCAGCTCAAGCTGAGTAATGACGTTTGAAAGCTTACCATAGCCATATTGTCCTGCTGGCTTTAGTTCCTCGGCTCCAGTGGCAACAATTATGGTGCCAACTTTGATATTGCCGTCTTTTCCATTCTGGTCTAAGGTAGCATTGAAGCTCCCTATAAACCCGTTCACATCCTTTACTGTGGCAGAGAGGTAAGTTTTAATTCTGCTATGCCCCTTTACTTTTTGCACAAGGGGCTGGATTAATTGGCTTGCCTCTTCGTCGCTGGGAAAGAGTTTGTAAACGTCTAGCAGAGTACCGCCAAGCTCCCCTTCCTTTTCTACCAGGTGGACCTCGAAGCCTTGCTCAGCCAGATTCAAGGCAGCACTCATCCCAACCACGCCACCCCCCATGATTAAGGCCGACGGGGTTACCTCGATCTCAATCTCCTCCAACGGCTCAAGCAACCGTGCCTTGGCTACCCCCATTCTAATGAGAGTCTTGGCTTTTTCGGTGGCTTCCCCAGGGAGATTCATATGTACCCAGGAGCACTGGTCCCTTATATTAACGAATTCGAATAGATACTTATTAAGACCTGCTTCCTCACAGGCAGCCCTGAAGAGCGGCTCATGGGTTCTGGGGGTACAGGAGGCTACTACTACTCGATTCAGGTTATGCTCCGGGATTGCTTTCTTTATTGCCGATATCCCCTCCTCAGAGCAGGTAAACAGATTATGCTCGGTATGTACCACATTGGGGAGCCCCCTGACATATTCCACTACCTGTGGTACGTCCACATATGCTCCAATATTTATACCGCAATGGCAGACGAAAACTCCGATACGAGCCTCTTCCACGTCAGTTACCTCCTGACAGGGCCTCAGCTACCCTCGCGGCTGCTCCTGAGCCCTGCACTACCGAGTCGGGAATATCCCTGGGGCTGTGAACATAACCACAGGCAAAGATACCGGGTCTGGTAGTATCCACTGGATGCAATAATTTATATGGGGTCTCCACAAAACCATATTCATTCAACCCTATACCTAATATCTCCGCCAGTTCCCTGGTGCCATGGGAGGGAATCATTGCCTGACACAGAATCACCAGCTCTACTTCCATATTCTTTATTTCCCTGGTGGTAGTGTCCTCATACCACACGATGGGATTCTGATTTTCAGGGTTAACCTCGATTCTGCCGGGGCGACCTCTAACATACGTCACGCCGTATTCATCTTTAGCTCTATGGAGATACTCCTGGAACCTCTTGCCAACAGCCCTCAAGTCCGTGTAGAAAATGGTCGATTTTGTCCCGGGGTGATGCTCGCAGGCCAGGATTGCCTCCTTAGCAGCATGCATACAGCAGACGCTGGAGCAATAGGCCTTATGCTTGAAGTCACGGGAGCCCACGCACTGAATGAAGGCTATATTCTGGGGGAGCTTTCCATCCGATGGTCGCCTGAGTTCGCCAAAAGTAGGCCCCGATGCCGCGGTTAACCTTTCGAATTCTATGGCGGTGATTACATTCTTTATCCTGCCGTAGCCATATTCCGTTAACGGTGAGACATCATAAAGGTCAAGCCCTGCGGCGAGGATTATCGCGCCGATATCGACTTCAATGTGTTCGTCCTGCATTGTATGGGCTATGGCATTTGGCTCGCATCGTTTCTCACACTCATGACATTCGATGCACCCTTCTATCTGTCCGGCAAGACAGCGAGAAGCCTCTCCTATGGCTTCCTCTGAGGTATAACCCAGAGCCACCTCGCGAAAGTCCTTGACCCTCTTCTCTACAGGCTCCTCTCTCATCTTAACCCGTTTTTCTGAGGGGAAACGCTTTCTCCTGTCCTCTATCTCCTCCTCGGAAAGCTTCTCCGGCTCTTTTCCCTCCTCTTCACCTTCAAGAGGCTCCCCTTTCAGATACTGCTCTATGGAGCGAGCCGCCTTCTTACCCGCTGCTATAGCATCGATTACGAAAGCAGGCCCGGTAACTACATCGCCGCCGGCAAATACCCCCTCAGTGTCAGTTGCCTGAGTCTCAGGGTCAACCTCAATCGTGCCCCTCCTGGAGAGTGAGGCTCCGAGCTCCTTAATGAAGTCCGTCTCCGGCACCTGGCCAAGGGCCGCAATCACTGTAACCACCGAAGTAGTGAATTCAGAGCCCTGGATAGGGATGGGTCGAGGACGACCGCTGGCATCCGGCTCCCCAAGCTCCATCTTTATGCACTCCATTCTGGCAAGTCTTCCATTTTCGGCGAAGAAGCGGTTTGGAGCGGTCAGGAACTCAATCCCTATCCCCTCCTCCTCCACCGCTGCCAATTCCTCTATGGAGGCCGGCATCTCAGCACGGGAGCGACGATACACAATATTTACCTCTTCTCCCCCAAGACGTTTCGCCATGCGGGCGCAGTCAACAGCGGTATTCCCTCCGCCAATCACGGCTACCTTCCTGCCTACCTCTACCTTCTCCCCAAGGTTCACGGCTCTCAGAAACCTTATCCCCTCCATCACGCCGGGTGTGTCTTCCCCCTCTACCCCAAGCCTCATCCCACCATGGGCTCCGGTGGCGATGAATAGTGCATCATAGTCTTTCTTTAGTCCGCTCAGGGTGAGAGCACTGCCCACCTGGACACCGGTTCTTATCTCGACACCAAGCCTTCGGATGTAATCTATCTCCTTTCGTAAAATGTCCTTGGGAAGACGGTACTCAGGGATGCCAACCCGAAGCATGCCCCCCGGTTCGGGAAGAGCCTCAAAGATAGTTACATCATGGCCTTTCAGGGCAAGGTCGTTAGCCGCGGCAAGACCTGCCGGGCCGGAGCCGACAATGGCTACCTTCTTACCCGTTTTTATTACTGCCAAGACTTCGAGCTCCTCGATATTCACCTGGTCAGCGGCGAACCTCTTGAGGTCACGAATAGCTATTGGCTCATCAATTTGCCCTCGATTGCACACCTCCTCACAAGGGGCATAACAAACTCGGCCGCACACAGCGGGGAGGGGATTGGTATTCCTTATCAGCCTGTAAGCCTCTTCAAACTCCCCCTCGGCAATAAGCCTGGCATAACCAAGAACGTTGGTATGGACGGGACAGGCATCCTGGCAGGCCGCCTTACATGGCCGCTCCTCTCTCTTGTCAATAGTGTATTTCTTGGGGACAGCCTGAGGGAAGGGGATAAAGATGGCTTTTCTTTTCCCCAGTCCCTGGTCGAATTCATTTGGCAAAATAACAGGACATCCCTCCTCGCAGAGAGCACAGCCGGTGCATTTAGTCCAGTCAATAAAAGGTGATTTCCTCTTTATCCTGACCTTGAAGTCGCCAGCCTCTCCGGAGACGGCTTCCACCTCGGAATAGGTATAGAGCCTTAAATTGGGCTGAGTGTTCGCCTCAATCATCCTGGGGGCAAGGATACACATGGCGCAATCATTGGTGGGGAAGGTCTTGTCAAGCTGGGCCATCCTTCCCCCGATGCTGGGTGATTTCTCGACCAGGTACACCTGAAAGCCCATTTTAGCCAGGTCGATGGAGGCCTGGATGCCAGCTATGCCGCCGCCAATTACCAGGACCGATTTATTCATGGTCATCACCTTTGAAGGCATTGGCTACCAGATTCACTATATCCACCACCTCGATTTCGACATCCGGACCCTTTTCCTCACCCTTGCTTACCATGGCGCACTTGAAGTGAATCTGACATTTTGGGCATGAGGTTACCAGAGCGTCCGCACCGGTAGCTTTCGCCTCAAGCAATCGCTCAACCCTTACCTGTTTGGAGTATGAATCGCAGTTAGTAAAAGCACTGGTGCCACAGCAAAGGGACTCCTCCCTGTTCTGTTTCATTTCCACCAGCTCCATACCTGGTATAGACTCAATCAGTTTCCTCGGCGGCTCATATATTCCCAGGTGCCTCCCCAGTCTACAGGGGTCGTGGTAGGTTACCTTCTTTCGGACCATGTCGAAATTCACCTTGCCTTCTTCTATCTTCTCAGCCAGGAGCTCAGTTATATGCTGGAGCTCACAATCCAGGTTCACATATTTGGGATAATCCTCCTTGAATGTCCGGTAACATTCGGGGCAGGAGAAGATTATCTTCCTGATGCCAGCCTCTCTTATGGCAGCGGCATTGTGCTCGGCCAGCTTCTTAAAGGTCTCCATATCTCCAGTCCAGAGCATATCATGCCCGCAGCACCTCTCATTGGGGAGCAGCCTGGGCTCTATCCCCAGCAAGTTAAGTATCTTTAAGCTGCCTTTTGCGATGTCGAGGGGCCTGGCTCCGATATCTTCAAAGATGGGCTCAAAATATGGGGCACAACCAACAAAAAACAGGGTGTCGCTCTGGTCTGAGGTGTGATATTCATCAGATAGCCACTCCAGTCTCCTCTGCTTGATGGTGGAATTTGCCATGAGTCGCATCAAAGATTGTAAGGTGCCGGAGTGAGCGCAGTCCCCGTGCTGGTCGGCGTTTGATGCCAGGGCTCTCATTCTCTGAATGAAGAGGGGATAATCGACATCAGAGGGGCACTTTAGCTGGCAAGCGTAGCAGGTTAAGCAGGAAAAAAGCTCTCGGTTATAAATCAAATCATCTTCAAACCCAATGAGGGCATTCTCAATCATGACCCTGGGGGAGTAGCCCGGGTTATATCTGGAGATTGGGCACAGGCTGGAACACTTGCCACACTCCAGGCAATAGAAGGTCTTCGTTTCCTCGATAATCTCCTCTAAGGTCAAGACGCAGACTCCCTTCGGAAAGGTGAAGGGCCCAGTTTTTTTAACTGACCAACCATATCTTCAATTACCCGGGCAAATATTATTCCTTCAGAGGTGGATATCATCTCTCGCCTTAAGCGCTCATCCTCCAGGCCAAGCGTATGAACCACCTGCTTCAGCTTTTCGAACATTGCATCGCACTTGATTGGGCCATTGAGGTAATGGCAGTCTATGTAATGACAGCCGGCAACCAGAACTCCGTCAGCACCCTTCTCAAAGGCTCTAAGAGCATATATAGGCTCTACCATGCCACTGCACATTACCCTGACGACACGGACATTGTGAGGGTAATGGATGCGGCTTGTTCCCGCTAAATCGGCGGCAGCATAAGTGCACCAGTTGCAGGCAAAAGCTATAATCTGGGGTTCAAACTCGTCCATCCTATGCCTCGGCAAAAGCATCGACCATGCTGAGTATCTGCTCCCGGGTGAAATGCCTGATTGACATTGCTCCTGTAGGGCAGACAACGGCACAAGCACCACAACCCTTACACAGGGTCTCATTTATACTGGATACCATTAACCCATCCTTGCAAATAACACTGGGGGCGTGAAAGTCACATATCTCCTCACACCGGCCGCAGCCCTGGCACAAGGTCTCATTAACCTGGGCTATGGCAGATTCAAGCGTAATCTTGCCTTTGCTTATCAGCGACAGGGCTTTGGCGGCAGCTGCTGAGGCCTGAGCTACGGTATCGGGGATGTCCCTGGGACCTACACAGCAGCCGGCGATAAAAACCCCATCGGTCGGCGTGTTTACCGGAGCCAGCTTGGGGTGTGTCTCCAGGAAAAAACCATCAGCCCTGCGGCCGAGGTTAAATAGCCTGGCGACCTGCTCAGCATCAGAGCGTGGCTCCAGAGCTGTCAACAGGATAACCATATCTACCGAAACCTCAACCATCTTACCCAGCACGGTATCCATACAGGTAACAATCAGCTTCCCATTTTCCCCATCGATGATTTTCCCCACCTTCCCCCGGATAAAATTGACGCCCACATCGGAGCAGCGGGTATAGAATTCCTCATAGCCTTCGCCAAAGCACCTCATGTCAATATACATCTGGTACACCTCGGCATCGGTGAGCTCCTTAATTAGATATGCATACTTGAGGCCATACATACAACAAACCCGGGAGCAATATTCATGATAGTTTTCGTCCCGGCTGCCGACGCAGTGTATGATAGCCACACTCTCTGGCTCCCGACTGTCCTTGAGCAAAACCCGGCCCCCGGTCGGACCTCCAGCACAGGTCATCCTCTCAAACTCAAGTCCGGTTAGAATATTATCATATCTCCTGTACCCGTACTGAGCAATCAGGCTGGGGTCGAAGGTATCATAGCCGGTGGCTATAATAATGGAGCCCACTTCCAGTTCAACAAATTGGTCGCTTTGCTCGAAATCTATGGCTCCCGCCTCACAGAACTTCTCACAGGCCCGGCATGTACCCTTAGTGAAATAGACACAGTGCTCCTTGTCGATAACAGGGAGATTTGGTATTGCCTGGGGGAATGGAATATAAATAACCCCTCTTTTCCCCAATCCCATCTCAAACTCACTTGGGAGCTTCCAGGGGCACTTCTCCTCGCAGACACCGCAGCCGATACATTTGCTCTCATCCACAAAGCGCGCCTTTTTCCTGACCCTGACCCTGAAAGCTCCTATAGACCCCGAAACCTCCTCCACCTCGCTGTAGCTTAAGAGTTCAATGTATGGATGCTGCCCAACCTCCGTCATCTTCGGAGTCAGGATACATTCGGAGCAATCCAGGGTGGGGAAGGTCCTATCCAGCTGTATCATGTGCCCGCCTATCGAAGGCTCCCTTTCCACAAGATAGACCTTGTGCTCACCATTGGCGATGTCCAGAGAGGCTTGAATTCCAGCAATGCCTCCACCGACAACCAGGACATTGGGATTAACCGGCGCTTCCTTAACCTCTAGAGGCTCATTATAATAGACGCGTCTTACCGCAGCCCTCACTAAATCCATAGCCTTCTTGGTGGCTAACTCTTTATCTTCATGGACCCACGAGCACTGCTCCCGAATATTTGAGTGCTCATATAAATACGGGTTTAGCCCGCCATCCTGGCAAGCGGTGCGAAATGTAGGCTCGTGCAAGCGCGGTGAGCAAGAAGCAACGACAACTCGATTAAGCCCTAGCTCTTCAATATCGTTCTTAATTAGCTCCTGCCCCGGGTCAGAACACATATACCTGTAATCACGGGCTATTACCACCGATGGAAGTCTCCGGGCATATTCGGCTACCTTTTCTACATCAACTGTACCGGCGATGTTTAACCCGCAATGACATACATATACGCCAATCCTGATATCCATACTGGCCTTCATTAGATTCACCTGAAACCTCGGGCTATCTGCCCTTTGAAGGGACTATTCTACTTTCCAAAAACAATCTACGCAGTGTGTTTTCTAAAGCAACTCACCAGAGCTATCTGGGGAAGTTCAGCGATAGCCTCAGCAGGAATCTTTGCCAGTTCCAGGTAATCGATATTCTTCCTTAAGGTGATAAGCCTTAAAGCCTCCATTACTTTACAAATGTCAACCCCCCTGGGGCAGCGAACAGAGCAGGTAAGGCAAGAGGCACACAGCCAGATGGTTTTCGATTTAGCTATGTCCTCCTCTAATCCCAGCTGCACCAATCGCATAATCTGACTGGGTTTAAGGTCCATAGCAAATGACATCGGGCAGCCTGCTGAGCACATACCACATTGGTAGCAGGAGAGAAGGTTCTGTCCGCTAATCTCGATGACCTTGGCGACAAAATCGCTATGGATTCTTTGTGATGAAATCTCGATTGTCATCTTTCACCAACCTTTACGGGCAGAATTTCTAACATTTCCACAAGGAAGCCCCGAAGTCATCGTGTATAGTAATGCCGCTTATTACCTGTTCCCTCCCTCAAGTCTCCCGCTTCTTTCGCTTTTCCCATAATTCAATCAACTGAGTTATAATTCCATCCAGGGTCTGCCCGGGATTTTTGATGGAGTGTAATTTGTCTCTGGTTGCTTTCCTTACCCTGATAGGAACAGACTTTTGCATACTGTAAGGCTACATCAGTATGCAACTTTGCACATCCGCATAAATGCCTAATTTCAAATTTGCTGATGGGTGATTTGCTTGAGGATAACGTGATACGTCAGAAGCGCGTTTGGTGGCCTGCGGCCGGGGTTTCATGGAACTGGCTCTGGCTGTCGGTTCGACACTACCATAGATATGTATACATGAATCTGTATTGCGAATCAACAATTCATCGTGTATATTACTTTCAGGCTGTAGACCCTCAAAATAGGATAGAA
>CAZXWQ010000003.1:0-21732 GCA_964644545.1 uncultured Dehalococcoidales bacterium
CCATCTTTATCATCTGTTTAGCGCTCCGATATGACTTGAAACTGCCGAGTTCTGCAAGTAATCCAGCAACAGCAATATAGTTGAGCCCTCTTATCGAGAGAAGATATTTACCCTCCTCAGTTTTATCCACGAGTCTCACCATGGTTCCATCTATAATACGGATGTGCTGTTTAATGAGGCTAAACTTTTCTACCAGAAACGAAATCTCCATTGATACTGGACATGCACTTGCCTCAATACCAATTGAGGTTCCGGCAGCCTGATGGAGCGCACGTAGTTTATTTCGCATAAGGCGTCCCTGGTGTCCTGCTTTGATGGTGGCTATAAATTCCTCTTCTGTCATGCCAGAAATCACGCTTGGAATCATACAGGTAGAGAGCACGCTCATAGCAGTCAACCCAAAAGGGTCTTTGAAGACCTGAGTGAACTCGGGAAATAGTGCATCCAACAGTCCTTTGACCAGATTCTTGATCCTGGTCCTCTCTTTGACCAGGCGGCGATAGGCATTGTGAGCAGCACGTAGTTCAGCATAAACTCCCTGAGGCAGCTTGCTCTCAGTAAACTCACCAGTGCACAATAGTTGTGCTGCTACCTCACTATCTCTGTAGTCGTTCTTTCTTCGATTAATGTCCTTTCCCTCTCTCCTTCGCTTTAAGGTAAACTGGTTGATGAAACGGAAGGGAATACCTCGCTCATCCAGGAAGTAGGCCAGATTACGCCAGTAGTGACCTCCGGTCCTTCACAGGGTGAAGGATGACACCACGGCAACCGGTTTTCGCCATTTCTACCCTGGATCGTTGCAACATCATCTCAAACCCTTCCCTGGAATTGTCGAACTTAAACTTAGCCCAAGTCGCGAAATCTTGGGTTATTACTACTGCCGCATGTTTCTTCTTGTGTGGATCCACTCCCATCACGAGATAGCCCTGGGGGACTTGCCTGAGTTTCCTGGCTGCGGTACTCTTCATTCGATCGCTCCTTCTACTTTAGATTTGGTGTCTCATTCTGTACACCTTTCTATTATAGCCGGGGCCATCACTATTTCTTATTCCATATACTAATCCGATGAAATGTGTGACCTGATTTGTCTGAATCTGTGTGTGGCCGCACTGCAATAGAGGTCTAGAACGGCTTACCCCATACATTTGAGTAAGCAACTTCTTTCAGGCTTTTCCTAGTACGTTGGCCTAGTCTTTCTCGAGCCGCTTCATCGTAGGAGTCCCCAGTCGGATACGCTAGAGGTGTAGCGACCACAAATCTTACTTCGTCGGGTATGTGCAATACTCGTCTTAGTTCATCCTCGTTTATCGCTGTCATCGGATGCGTTACCAGGCCGAGGTCAGTCGCAGCTAAGAGCATGTTCTCCACTGCCAAACCTACATCGAACAGATAGTATTCCCTTCCTTCGTGGATGTCATCATCGCTGGGATTGGCACAGGCGATAATAAGGATAGGTGCCTCCTTGACTACCTGATTGAATTCAAAGAACGCTTTAGTAACTACGCTTTCAACGTTCTCTTTGCCCCTCACAACGATAAAGCGCCACGGCTGTGTATTCCGTGCCGATGGTGCGAATCTGGCAGCATCCAAAATTTTAGTGATTTTCTCTTGTTCGACTTCTCGTGCTGAAAGACGGGGCTCTAAACTCGCCCTTTTGCCTATTGTTTCTGGTGTTTCCATTGAAGATTACCTCCCCTTTTATCCCCTTTCAGGACTGATTCTATACGCTTACCCCAGCCAGAGTCCGTTGTTACTCTCTGTATCCCACATAGCTTCCTCGCTCAGTTTGCTATACTTCCTAGGAAAACTGACTGTGCCATCAATCGTTAGTTCTAATGCTTGGAGTGTACAACATATTCTGGCTTCTTGTGACTTCACCTGCGAGAGTAGGACTTGGTCATAGACAAACACACGCCAACTGCTGAGCAAAACCATCAAATCCTGGGCTCCTATATCAACTACGAGCCGTCCCTCTTAACTTTTAATACCAATCCCTCCAGTCTGACTATTTCCACATTCTCATCAACCCCTATGTTGTCATCAACGGATTCAGCCCTCCAGTACTCCCCCTTAACCATGACAGCTCCTACCGGAGTCAGCGGCTCCACAACTCTACCCTGTGTGCCTATCATCCCTTCCCGACCGGTAACCTGCTTCCTGCGGAAACTGGGTATCACCGCGATATGTATTATGAAAACAAAGATACCGACTATTATCCCCCCGCCAATCATAATTGGCAAAGGAATTTGTATTCCTAGAAAATGTAATATCAGTAGAATAACTACTATTACTGCCGCTTCGTCCAACAGTAATATCAAGACTTTACCCCAGTCCGTAATGGTCTGTAAAATTAACTTAGCATCAATTTTCTTGTTCATCGAAAGTAATTACACACCGCTGGAAGGAATCAATTTCCTGAGACTTTCTTCAATTATAGCCTACCCACAATCTGATTTATAGCCTACCCACAATCTGATTGGTCAAGGTTAGGCTTCACTGTCCGTAGAGGCCAGGCCCAAATGGATAGAACCTCCAGGTCACATTCAGATGATTTGTTCCGGTGTGTACCCTTTCCTGACCATTTATTCCCCCACCTTTACGATATCATAACTGGTATCGTTTTGGGGGGTCAGGTTAGTTGACAAAACACTGATTTTATGCTACAGATTGGTGCAGATTGGTTATGATGGAAAACCAAAATGCCCCCAGTGTGGGTCGGGACAAGTGTATTATCGCAGAATTCTAAAAGAGTTTGTCTGCCGAAGATGAAGTGGGGAGAATGGTGATATGACTGCCTATATAATCAGGAGATTACTGCTAATCATACCCATCTTTATCTTGGTGACCATGATAGTCTTCGCCCTGGTTCGCCTTATTCCAGGCGATGTGGTGGACCAGATGATAGCTGAGCACGGGCGTATCACTGAATTTGCCAGGAGCGAGCTTGAGGCTGCTCTGGGGTTGGATGTGCCCATCTATGTTCAATATGGCAGGTGGATAAGCGGTATTTTTCTGCGTGGCGACATAGGCACTTCTTTGTGGCAGCACACACCGGTGATGGATGATATAATCGCCAGGGTGCCAGTAACCCTTGAGCTTTGCGTGTTGGGTGTAATCGTAGCGCTAATAATATCTTTCCCTATAGGTATATATTCGGGAATAAGGCAGGACACCGCGGGCGACTATATAGGGCGCAGCTTTGCCATAGCCTGTATTGCCCTTCCCGGCTTCTGGATAGGGACTATGATAATGGTCTTCCCCGCACTATGGTGGGGCTGGGCACCACCCATGATTTATGTTCCCTTTTTCAAGAACCCCGCAGAAAATCTGATGCAGTTCATAATTCCGGCAGCCGTTCTGGGCATGGCTCTCAGTGGAGTAACCATGAGAATGACGCGCGCCATGATGCTGGAGGTGCTGAGGGAAGACTACATCAGGACTGCCTGGTCAAAGGGGCTTAAAGAGAGCGTAGTCATCATCAGGCACGCCATGAAGAATGCGCTAATTCCAATAGTCACCCTAATAGGACTACAGGTGGCTCCGTTGATTGGAGGGGCCGTCATCATAGAGCAGATATTTTGCCTGCCCGGGATAGGCCTTTATCTACTGGGAGCTATCTTCAGTCGAGACTATCCCAAGGTGTGTGGGGCAGTGTTATTTACGGCCATCTTTGTATTACTGCTCAATCTAGTTGTTGACCTGACCTATGCCTATTTAGACCCCAGGGTTCAGTATAGATAAAAGGGGGAAACTTGGGTAACACAACAGCCATAGAGACAGCGTCGGTGGCCGAGTTGAAGAGGCGCTCAGCAGCGGCTGATTTTCTCATGAGGTTGATCAGGGAGAAGCCGCTGGGTACAGTGGGCGCGGTTATTGTCATACTGCTACTCTTTACCGGTATTTTTGCCGACTTCCTCGCCCCTGAGGAGTACAATGAAATTCACATGTTAGAGGCGCTAAGCCCACCATCAGCCAAGTATGCCCTGGGCACGGATAACCTGGGGCGAGACCTGCTCAGTCGCGTCATCTATGGCGCTCGTATCTCGGTGATTGTAGGCCTGGCAGCTACCAGCCTTTCTATAGTTGTCTCTACAGCTATCGGTATTTCCACCGGGTTCATTGGCGGCAAATTCGACATTGTGGTGCAGAGATTTGTTGATGCCTGGATGTGCTTTCCCGGGCTGGTCCTTCTCATATGCATAATCTCTCTCGTCGGGCCGGGGCTCTGGCAGGTAATTATTGTCCTGGGGTTGCAGTATGGCATCGGCGGTTCAAGAATAATAAGAGGTTCTACCATCAGTATCAAACAGAATGTGTATGTGAAGGCAGCCGAGGCTATTGGTTGTTCACCCGCAAGACTACTTTCCAGGCATATCCTGCCCAATATTATGGCCCCCGTAATCATCCTCTTTACCACGCGTGTGCCGGCCATCATCATCGCTGAGGCTAGCCTGAGCTTCCTCGGGCTCGGTATCCCCCCGCCTCACCCCAGCTGGGGCGGAATGCTTAGCGGACAAGCACGGTCTTTCATGCTGATGGCCCCGTGGATGGCAATCTGGCCCGGGCTTGCCCTGGCTCTCGTCGTCTACGGAGTAAATATGTTCGGAGACGCGCTGAGAGACCTGCTGGACCCGAGACTCAGGGGCGGCCTCGGGCGTTATGGAGGAGGAGCGATGGCAAGGAAAGTCAAAAAAATAAAAAGTGAGGCCGGCGTTCAAAAGCTAGTTAGTAAGAAAACTACCAGATGAAGATAAGCCTTTTATTTGGGGAGGTGACATGATGTGAAATAAAATGAAATTGCTGAACCTTCTATTATTTAGAACAAAGGATGTGAAAATGAAAAAGAAGATTGCGTGGTCTGTTTTGAGTTGCCTGATGGTGCTGACACTGGTAATGGTTTCATGTGCACAGGTGCCCGAAGAAGAAGAGGAAAAACCAGCGATATCCACCGAACCACAATACGGCGGGACACTGACCACTGTTACTTTCCTGGCTGCAATTGAGCCGTTGGGATGGGACCCGGCTGACCGTATCTGGTTCATAATGGGCTGTGCTTCCTGGTACCTGGAACAGCTATTAGTGGGGGACTTGGATAGGGGTCGCGGAGGCACGGGTGAATACTGGTTTGTCATGCGTGAGTCTGTTCCCGACAAGTTCTCAACGGGATGTCTGGCCGAAAGCTGGGAGATAGAAGACCCTACCACCCTGGTTTTCCATATACGCAAAGGAGTTTATTGGCATGAAAAGCCAGGTGTCATGGCGGCGAGGGAGTTGACGGCTGAGGACGTAGCGTTCGCTCTAAACCGCAATCTAGCCAGCCCCATGTTTGGTCCGATATACCTGAAGGCATGGATGAAGGGTGTTGAGGTCAGGGATAAGTACACCTGTGTCGTAAAGATGAACTACTACTATAGTAACTGGCAGTTCAAGATAGGGTGGGGGTATTATTCCTTAATATATCCTCATGAACTGGTGGATGCAGGCATCAAGGACTGGAGGAATTCTGCTGGCATTGGCACAGGGGCCTTTTTGCTGAAGGACTATGTCCAGGGCAGTACCCGGGTTTACGAAAGGAACCCAGATTATTGGGGAAAGGTCACCATTGACGGGAAGGAGTATCAGACACCCTTTGTAGATGAGGTCGTGCTACCCATTATCATGGACGAATCCACAAGGTTGGCAGCCCTGCGGACAGGGGCAGCTGACATGCACGAGCTTGTTAGCTGGAAATTCAAGGAGACGCTAGCAGATACTTGCCCTGATCTGCAGGTGTTTAAGATCCTAAGTACCACTCCTCCCTACATCGCCATGAATTACGCTAACCCACTCTACCAGGACCACCGGATTATTCAGGCTTTGAGTATGGCCATAGATAGGGAGGCCCTGATTTCGGCGGTTTATGGCGGCGAAGGTATCTATCCATCCTTCCCAGCTTCTGCGCTCCAGACGGAAGATGAATATACTCCCCTGGAAAAGTGCCCAGAGTCGGTACAAGAGCTGTTTGAGTACAATCCGGAAAAGGCAAAGCAGCTTCTAAAAGAGGCAGGATACCCCAATGGTTTTCAGACCGAAATCGTAACTGCCTCACTGTCGACCTGGCTTGAGGTTGTTGAACCGGTGGCTAGCTACTGGGAGGCAATTGATGTTAAGACAAACATTAACTCGATGGAGTACGGGGCCCAATATAGCACGGGGATGGGCAAGACATACACCGATGGCTGGTATACTCCGAAGGGAAACTGCAATACGTTTCATTGCCTAGAGTATCATACGCACGCGGACGACGCCTGGAACCCTGCGGGCTATGATGACCCGTGGTTTGCGGATGAGTTCTTTAAGAAGGTAACAACGGAGACCGATTTGGACAAGCAAAACGCTGCCATGAAGGAGCTGAGCGTATACATAATTGATAATGCGTCCTACATATGGTTACCAGTGGGGTACGCCTACTCCTATGCTTGGCCGTGGGTAAAGAACTACTATGGTGAGTATAATGTGGGTTCCGACCGTGAAGGTCCGGTATACGCCCGTATCTGGCTCGACCGGGACCTGAAGAAGACGATGGGGTATTAGGGTTTGGCTCCTGAAAAGAAGGCCGGCGAAAGCAGCTAAGGAAGGCAGGCCCTGCCGGGGGAAACCAGAGTGCTGGGGGTTGACAGCTCCTCACCAGCTTTCAGCCCCTCCCGTGACCGGAGCCCTGGAATAATCGGGCTTAGCGGCAGGGTTGTCTCCTATCTTCTTCTTTCTTTTGGGGGTCGGGGCCACAAAATCCTCGACCCCCGGCTCACATTTGGCTATCTTGTATCGGAGGTTAGCCAAATATGTGAATTAGTTGTGCGCAAAAACGGGGGAGCGGTAAAGCTGAAGCGGAGCCCGGTCGTGCGCAAGGAGATTCGTGGGGGAGTGGGAGTGCTGAAGCTGCAGCGCGTCCGGGTTATCTACCCTGCTACGACTTTTTTGTCACTAGCTACGACTTGGTGAAGTGTTCTGGCGGCAGAATGGTGGAATTGCGACTAAGAGACATCAAGCGCAAGGGGCTGAGAATCAGAGTAACGAAACGATGGAATGTGTAACCTTGAACTAAACGATAAGATTAAAAGTAAAAGGGATCAAATTCCCATTACATATAGGGTGCCCATTGGCAGGTGAAGCCTTGATTTCATCATTTATTCTGGGCAATCTGGGAGAACCCGGATTTGACCTGTAACGGCTCGGCGATATACAGGTACCGGTCGGTGGCTTCCTTGTAAGATGGCCATATCACCGTGCCCTCGACGTTGGGATTTCCTGTCTTGGCGAACTGTGTCCACATGGTCATCATAGCCTCAGAGACTTTCCTCTCCACTTCTGTAATCAATGGGGCCGGCGATTTAGCGCCACCTGAGCGGTAGAGGAAGTGAAGGACTTTCCACGGGTCAGGGTCATCCACAGCACCAAAGACGTAATGCATTTCCATCCCGTGGGAGGATACGCCACCCTCCTGCCTCCAGTTGCCCGGCACCTGGTCGAAGATGCCAGCATACCCCTTAACGTGAGCCTTATTCTGGCCGCAAAGTAGATTTACATAGCCCGGAATCATCCGGGAGGCGACTACAAAACCCGTGCCCGATAGTTCCCCCAGGTTGGCGAGTGTTATTAAAGGGACAGCATTCTGTTTGCCTGTTTTGAAAATGTTAGCCGGCGCATCGGGCATAAACCAGCCGTCCACGGCGATATTCCAGGGTCCCATGAACACATACTGCTGACCCATCTCAACATTCAAAGCCTGGTCAACTTCTATGATTTTCTCCCAGCTGAGGGCACGAGCCGCAGCCAACGGGTCAGGTTCCTTATCGATGCCGAGTTTAGCGAACAGTCTTTCACCATAGGCTTCCATGTCCTTCGCAGACAAAGGTTGAACGGTGCTACCTCCGCTTTGGCAAATTGCCCTGTGGAAAAGGCCCTTAGCTAATGGCGAAGCCATCAAGCTGATAACCTTGGTGCCGCCCCCGGACTCGCCGAAAATGGTAACGTTATCCGGGTCACCCCCGAAGCCAGCGATGTTTTTCTCTACCCACTGCAGGGCGGCAATCAAGTCCAGAAACAAATAATTCCCGGAAACGCCTTTGGCTGATTCTTTGGAGAGCAACGGGTGAGCCATCAACCCCATCACTCCCAGCCGGCCGTTAACGCTTACCAACACAACGCCGTGTTGCGGTAGTCCGGGACCGTTGTATAGCGACCAGTTGCCGTTGCCATACCTGAGTCCACCTCCGTGAAACCAGACCATCACGGGTAACTTATCTGTATCCGTTCTAGCCGGCGTCAGGACATTCAGGTATAGACAATCTTCGCTGCACGGTATTCTCCCTGCTTCGGGTACGTTGACATCAGGATACTGCGCAGCCTGTATGCTATAAGTTGTGCATTCGCGTACGCCTGCCCATGAGGCTGCCGGCTGTGGTGGTTTCCAGCGCAGGTCCCCTACCGGTGGAGCGGCATAAGGGATTCCTCGATAGACGTGCATCTCTTTGCCGGGTTCACCCTGCACTTTTCCGGAGATGTATCCACTTTCTGTTTTTATCGGGTCCATGTTAGTTTACTCCTCCATTCATGCTATGTATTTCGAACCACCCGCAGGATGAGAAGATACCTTCATTTCCAGCTGTACGGTAGAAGTATATTGGTTGTCATACACTTTTCCATCTTCCATCTACCTAAGCGGAAATATATTGCGTAACTGACTTCCACGCGACCAGTATCACCATCGAAGATATCATATTCCCTCCCACACAATGATAGTACTGGTGAGGTGGCTCCAAATAGGGCTCAACTTCACCAGCTTTATACAACAAAACCTCCACCCTATGCTCAACTGTTATTTCCTGCGGTAGCCCGAACAATCCAATAACACACTTGAACAAAGCTCCACTTTCTCCCTGTTTTGATTTAGCTTCCAATCTTTTTATAATTCTAAGGGGCAGTGCTGAACTGTGGTCTCTATTGAGAATGGCCTGAAATTACTCGGTACATTAATAGCTATGGCCATAAGTCTCTTACCACGTCATCAAGGCCTAGGTATAATAGTTTCTTCTTGCTCGGCTTGGTTGTGAAGCGGTCCCAGTCCAAAGCGCCGAGATTCCAGTATGTCTGAGCTTCAATATCGGCGGTCACGCCAGCCAGCGGACCCGATTCAAAAGGAGTCTTCCCTATTATCCTGGGGTGCACTGGCCACTTAAGAGGATTTATACCTTCCCGAAGGTTAAAAACATGCCTCATGGTGGCTATCCTTTCACCCGCTTTAAATAATTCATCTTCGGAATAATCCCAGCTGGTTACCGCATTCATGAAGTTTGTCAGGTACGACGTCATACGACCAAAATAGCAAAGCCCGGCCGCACTGAGAGCATGGCTCATGAAACTACTGGGTCCAAAACCCTGCGTGTGACGACCAGGGGTAGCGTCCATCTGGTATCGTGCCGCAGCTGATGCAATGTTGCCTACCATAGGCGGTATGAGCTTCGGGTCATGCATCCCCGGTTCTTGTCCTCCGATGTGCACCGCATACTTCTCAGTGCCTCTACCAATTCTCTCAGCAGCAACTTTGACCCCATCAGTAAGAATGTCACCAAAACCTTCTCTTCTGGCAAGTTTTTCCGTCATGGCTACAATAGCCCGGTGATTGCCCCAGGTAAGCTCAATACCATCTGTGTCCTCCCGGGTAATGAGACCATTCTCGTAACATTCGATGGCAAAGGCAATAGTACAACCGGCAGAGATAGTATCTATTCCATATCGATTGCAAATGTAGTTAGCCATGGCTATTGATTCAGTGTTATTGTTGAGGCACATTGCACCAAAGGAAGCCAATGTTTCATATTCAGGCCTGCGTGAACCGGCAACGTACCTGTATTCGCCAGTTCCCTCCCTTAAGCTCCCCTCGCAGGCTATAGGGCAGTGCCAGCAGCCTGTATGTTTATCAAGATTGGCTATCACTGCATCAGGCTCAATTCCGGAGACATCCGGGAAATCGGTAACCCCGATACCGCCCCAGTTCTTGACCGGCGTATCACCGTTATGAGCCGAAAGGGCGGCATGGCTACTGGTGCCATACTTGCGAAATGGCTCAAGGAATGAATGCCCCCTGGATTGCGTATCGTTTAACGCTGCTATATACTCCTTTCTCAACCTATCAACAGCTTGTTTATCTGCTAGGGGGACGGTCTGGTTTCCCTTGACTACAACTGCCTTGAGCCTTTTGGAACCCATGACAGCCCCTAGCCCGGAGCGCCCGGCAGCACACCCTCTCCGGGTTATAATACATGAAATGAGCGACATCTTCTCCCCGGATTGACCGATGCAGGAGACACGGCTCTCCTGGCCATGTTCGGCCTGTAATATACTCTCTGTTTCATAGGTGTCCTTTCCCCACAGGTGACCGGCGTCTTTTAATTCAGCCTTGCCATTATTGATGAGGAGATAGACCGGCCTCGATGATATCCCGGTAAAGAAGACACCATCATAACCAGCAAACTTGAGGTAAGGGCCAAATTCCCCTCCCGAGTTAGCATCCCCCCATGTCCCGGTTAAAGGCGATTTCCCCACTACAACAAACCGTGCTCCGGTAGGAGCCGGGGTACCGGTGAGGGGACCGGTGATAAATCCAAGAATATTCTCCGGACCCAAAGGGTCTACACCTGCCTTTTGACGGCTGTATATTATTCTCGCCCCTAAGCCATAGCCACCGATGAAATCACGGCAAGTCTTCTTGTCAAGTGTCTCTTCCTCGAGCTTGCCTGTCGAAAGATTTACAAAAAGAACCCTTCCGATATAACCGCCAGCCATAATTACCTCCTTGTTGTGTTCTTAATGTGCCCTGCCCATAGGAATCGCCTGTCTGCTAAGGCAGTATTTTTATATTGCTAGTCCGAGAGGCAGGTAGCCTGTAGAAGAATGGCTCGCTATAGTTAGTTGTGACACCTGCCATGGCCGTACTGACGTTATGATTGTCACCGGCGCCGTTAGAAAATAACCCCGACCACTATGCGTGCGGAACCAATTATATTCCTTCCTTCACTGCACAATCAATATTTTAACCACCGGCAGGCTTGTAAAAACATCCTTGTACAGGATATTATCCTTCTTGATGCCTATTCGACTCAGCTGACTGTCTTGGACAGTATGTCCTGCAGTAAACTGGCATCCCAATACCTACCTACGACCTTGGCGGAATCACGGGCAAAAGCAGGTGCGAGTCACAGGCGCCGCCGGTATGGATCGAGTTTGTGCCTGATTGAATCCGGTCTGCCGGGTCGGTATGGGTGAAGGGCAAGATTCTGGGGTCGTCCTTCGACGCAACCTCGAGGATGAGCCGGTGCCCCTTCTGGAAGACAATACTGGCGGGGAGGATTTCAGCCTCTACCGGAACCAACTCTCCCGGTTTCACCTTCTGCAGCTCGTCATGTATGTGGTAAGGCCGATACGGGGTTGACCGCTGCGGGTCAAGCTTGCGATGCGAGACCCTCAGCCAGCCGTAGGCGGCCGCGATAGCCGGCTGGTTCTGACCGGGATACGTGACCTCTTCGCCGTTAGGACCGATGTTGTGAAGGATGGCGAAGAGGTCGGCGTCATCAATACTTGATGCCACCCAGAGCTTCAACTTGATAGGTCCGGTGACTTCAGTGTCCTGCTGGAAAGGTGCCGTAGAGAATGTGACACCCGTGGTGTCAGCCTCTGGCTCGGCACTGTAGCTCACCTCGCTCTTCCGGGCGGGCTTGTCCGCTGACAGAGTCCCGTCAGCCGCATTCAGATAGTACTCTGTCCACCGGGTTCGGGCAAGGGGCCATTCGTACTCGTAGCGCCACCGGTAGCTGTCGCCGCCGTAGCGTATGGCCAGCTTGATGGGAGGCTCACGAGTGATACCCGTATCGATACCCTTGAGCCACTGCTCAAGGAAACGTTTCTGGGAAAGGCGTCCTTCCATTGAATAGAATGGGGTCACGTGGTCGCCGGAATGTACGCGCAGGAACTTGTGCTCAGAGCCGGCACCGAGATAGCCTTCAATATTTCCCCTCAGGTGCAAGCCCACGCCACCCCAGTTGCCCACGGACAGTAACGGCATCTTGATATCAGCAACATTCGGATTGTTGCGGGCTGCCCGCTCGTTGTAGAGCTCCAGTGCCGCGGCTTGCCTCTCCTGGGCATCTCTCGCTCCAGCCTCCTCCATGGAACGACTGGTGACATTAGCTGTCCAGCGTTGGGTGAAAGTGTTCGACAGAATGCCACCGTGACGGTTGGCGTCCCGATAGAGGTCAAGGGCGCCCTCCCAGGGTACAACGGCTGCCAGATGAGGAGGATTGAGCGCCGCTACCCGCCAGGCGTTCATGGCAAAGTAGGAGATTCCCATCACGGCAATCTTGCCGTTGCTCCACGCCTGCGCAGCCGCCCATTCTACGGCGTCGTAGAAGTCCTCGGCCTCGCGCATGCTCAACAGGCGCGGCCTGCCAGGCGATTTCCCGGTTCCACGCGTGTCGACGCGAATCACGACATACCCCTGAGGTACCCACCACTCCGGATTCACCGTCTCCCAGTGCATGTAGGCACCTTGCAGGTCGGGGTTGTCGGAAGCACTACCCGGCACCCAGTCCTTGAAGTGGATGTCCTTCGGGTATGGCCCCAGCGTCATGATGCCCGGGAACTCGCCGGCATCATTCGGGCGAAAGACATCGGCACACAGAGTTGTCTCGTCGCGAACTTTGATGGAGACATCCTTTTCAACTATTAGCTGATAGTACATAGCACTTGACCTCCTCTTCTTGGATGGATTCACGGGTCTTGCTAATCTATTCCTCGGAAGTCATAGTCTATCATCGTTGTCCAGAAATGGCAAGCTCGGCTGGATTCCACCTTTTGAATTGTTTGACAAACTCTGCGTGAACTGACTAAGCTTGATAACGGTTGGATGCACCTTTATCGAAATGGCTGTTAAGAGAGTTTGAAGGCATGACTTGGATGGACAAAATCAAGTTGATAGTAAGCATAGTTGCCTGCGAAGGTGCGGGTGGCATCGGTGCCATTTTTACGACATCCGCAATTCCGACCTGATATGCGGGTCTGAAGAAACCAGCCTTTACTTCCCCTAACTCGGTCTTCGGACCCATCTGGGTCACTCTTTACCTTCTGATGGGTATAGCCATTTTTCTCGTCTGGCGAGAAGGACTGGGGCAAGCAGGGGTGAGAATAGCTTTTACGGTCTTTTGGAGTCAACTGGTTCTGAACATCCTGTGGTCGGTGATCTTCTTTGGGCTCAAGTCCCTTCTCGGTGGAGTGGCTGTTATCCTTCTACCAACCTCTCTCCCATTACCTCGTCATTGTGAGCCGGGCGTGGAAGAGGCGCGGCAATCCCGTTACCCCCGTGAATTGCTTCGCCCTTCAGTGGAAGGACTCGCAATGCCATAAGAGAAGTGCTGACCTTCATGCCATACGCCCTCTTCGATGCCGTTGGGGTGCTGTGTCGCCAGCCACTACCATGGGCACACCAAATTGACAAGTTCAAAGCTAAAATGCTAGAATGAGCACCCATGGAATTAGTAAAAAAGATGCTGGCTGGTGATACCCGATCCTTAGCCAGGCTTATCACCTTAATGGAAAGGGGAAACCAGGAGATTCCCCAGATAATGAAGGAAATCCAGCCCCACCTGCACCGAGCCTATGTCTGTGGATTTACCGGTCCACCCGGGTCAGGTAAGAGCACCCTGGTTGATAAGCTAACAGCCGTAATCAGGAAAGAAGGCCACTCAGTCGGAATTATCGCTGTTGACCCCTCAAGCCCGTTTACTGGTGGAGCAGTCCTCGGCGACCGGATCAGGATGCAGCAACATTACCTGGATGAGGGTGTCTTTATCCGCAGCATGGCCTTGAGAGAAAGCCACGGGGGGTTACCGCGCACTGTTGGCGGAGTTATCAAGCTCATGGACGCCTTCGGCAAGGATTTTATCCTCGTGGAGACAATAGGTGTGGGGCAGACAGAGCTGGATATTATCAAGAACTCGGATACCGTTACCGTGCTTTTAACCCCCGAGGGTGGCGACCCCATTCAAGCTATGAAAGCCGGATTACTGGAGATAGCCGATATTTTATTAGTCAACAAGGCGGATAGGCCGGGAACTGATGACATGGTGGCCGGGCTTATGAGCCTCCTCAGCTACTACCCCAGGAATAGCTGGTGGGAACCGCCTGTCCTGACTTCCCAGGCAGTTAACGATATTGGGATTGGACAGCTATTTGAGACAATAGCCAGCCACAGGCGAGCCCTCGAAGAATCCGGCAAGCTTGAAGAAAGGCGCCGAGAGCAGAGAAAAGGGGAACTCCGGAAGATGGTAACGGAGAGCATCTCCTCCAGACTTAATGAAATGATGGCAGAGGACGCCGATTTTCTTTCCTGCCTGGCGAAGGTAGAGACAGGGGATATTGACGCATATTCTGCCTATACCGAGATATTAAACAATAAAACCCTCCTAAAGAAGTGGCTTAGCTGACGAGTGTTCCGCTTTCTATCTTTTAACTATCCCCGAGATTAGGCACAATATAGACTGATTAACATAGGAAAGGAGAGACTGAAATGGCAGTTGACGGCACCTATAACATCGAGGTTAACACACAAATGGGCAAGCGATCTGGCAAACTCACGCTCAAAACCGACGGCAACTCACTCAGTGGCTCCTACGCCGGGGACCAGGGCGAGCAAGCGTTCGATGGCGGCACTGTTACAGGAGACGAGTTTGCCTGGACCATGCAGGTGAGCAGCCCGATGGGAGAGATGAAGCTCGACTTCAAGGGAACAGTCAGTGGCGATGACATCTCAGGCCAGGTGCAGCTCGGGTCTTTTGGCTCGGCGAATTTCAGCGGTACTCGAACCTGAGGTTTAACGCTCCGCCATACAGCTCCCCATTCTTGCATCCTTGTCCAAGCACGCTACCTACCTGTTTAACACCGGCAAGATAAGCGCTGAGGGATGGTTCGCATCGTGGTACAGTTTATTCGTGGCTACCTTTGCCGGGCCATTTTTATCCCGCGTGTTTGTATTCAGGGCGTAATGGGGATAATTGGACGAAGCAACTATCAGGCGTATCCTGTGCCCCTTGAGAAAAGTTGCCGCAATGGCATGGGTCTCAATGGTAACCAGGTATACCTGTCCCGGAATTATGAAGTTCTCCTCGCTCTCTGATTCCATAAGGCTGAGACGCTGTATGCTATGGCTGAGGAGGATGGAGCGACCATCCGGATATACGTCGGTAACCCTGATGGCAACATCCGTGTCCTCACAGTCTGATGATACGTATAGTATGACCTTTATATTTCCGGTAATGGCAAGGTCTTCCTTAAGCACGTCCGAGGTATATATCAGCACGTCTTCGTGGTCCTCCACCTTGCCTCTCTGGTCGGCTGGCCCGATAATCAGACCACGGCGGGGCAGATTATTCCCTCCAACGGTGGGAACAGGATTATCGGGGTCACTGATAAACTGCTCAGGCTCCGAATTTGCTCCCGGTTCTACCTCACTCAGCCGACCGTCCCGTTGCAGGTAAAGCAGGGTTTCTTCAACCCCGGTCGGGGGCCATGTATCCGATGCCCACCATCTATTCTCGCCTAGCTGGTAGTAGATGACAGCCGGGGCATCCCTGGCGCCATTATCAATGTCCCTCAGCCAGCAGTCAAAGAACCTTTTCTGTTCACTTTTCATGAAGAGGTCACTACCGGGGAATTCCAGCTCACCCTGCAGCATATCCTTGCCCGCACCGGTGTGTGTCCAGGGTCCTATTATCACTCGGTGATACTCTTTCACCTTCTCATTTGCGTTTGCCTTGAGGCTATTAAATACTTCAGTGCTATCGTGAAGGTCAAACCAGCCGCCAACAACCAGTACCGGTATCTCTATCTCCTCGGGGTAGGCATAGTCCTTGTCATCATAAAAGCCGTCATCAAACGGGTGTGCCCGTATTACTTTGCCCAGGGCACCCCACCCAATTCTATCGTAGGCGTCCATCCATTCCCTGCGCAGCACCCCACCGTGGTAGTACTTATCATAGTTGTTGGTATAATCAGCCACCCAGGGCATAATGGCTACCAGGTGCGGCGGCTTTTTCATCACTGTATGGTACTGAACGACTCCAAGGGCGGACTGCCCCCACATTGCCACTTTGCCGTTGCACCACGGCTGTTCGGCTATCCACTCGACAACATCATATCCATCCATTCCCGGGCCGTCAGCCCGGACTGCAGGCCGGGCATCCGCAGAGTCGAACTTTCCCCGCCAGTCAACTGTGACTACGGCGTAATCACTGGTCGGGAAGAATGCATTAGCAGGCTGGTTGTCTTGCATAGCCTGAACTAGACTCACTTTATACCATTTCTTATTATAGGGCGTCATTATGAGTATCGCCGGAACCTCTTCATCCCGCCCGGGTAGATAAATATCTGCCGCCAGTTTGGCACCATCGCCCATTGGAATCTCTGTAGACCATACCTCGAATTCGACTACCTCTGGGGCTGGCAGTGATGCCGGTGTTGGGAGTGGCTGTAACGCCGCCCCTGGGGTGGCACAGCAGGGTAGTACTGTCGCTAGCAGGACGGCTATACCAATAAATAGAAAGGCCTGCTTGTTAGCTATCATACTCTTCACGAGTTACCTGTTCCCCCACTTCTCCTTATATACAATGTCCGCTAATTTCCTCCTGTTCTTCGAAGGCGCTTCGGCAGGATACCCCAGTGATATTGTACAGATTATTCTTTTATCCCTGGGAATGTCAAACATTTCCTTCACCCTGTCTTCGTTTGCCGAAGGATTTATCCAGCAGGTGCCCAGACCCAGCGCATGGGCTGCCAGGAGCATGCTGTATACTGCCAGTGTACCGTCCTGTACCGGACAGCTTGAACCCCTGGGGTCAACTACCACCAGAATCCCCAGCGGTGCCTCGGCCAGAAACCAGCCGTAGAGAAACAGTCTGCCTACCATTCGCCTCAACTCCGGGTCGCTAAAGACAATAAACTTCCACGGTTGTGCATTACTCGCTGATGGTGCCCATCGCCCTGCCTCCAGAATCTTCTCTAATGCCTCCTCCGGCACAGGGTCTGGCTTGTATATCCTTATGCTTCTCCTCGTCCTGATTGCTTCCAGTACCTCCATTAGCTACCTCTCTTCCTAGTTTTGTGATGGATTCTTCCTCCTTTACCAACCCGACTTTACATGCTTGGCAATCATGTTAATTGCTTCGAAGTAGTTAGGTGAAGGCAAAAGATAGTCAGTCCTGATTCGGGCGTATTCATACTTCGGCTCGGGAAATATCGCAATGCTACTCTTTAGCTCATCGGGTTCGGCGAGCAATAGCCTGTCTTTCAGAGCGTAGTCCAGATTTAGCTCCGGGGACAGGTATTCATCTCCCTTCCACTCAATATCCCTCACCTTCCCCCGGATAGCTGAGCTTTTCTTCTTTACCATTCTGGTGTTCTTCCTCTTCTTCTGACTCTGGTACTCAGGTCTCCTCACCAGATAATCCACAAAATAGTTGACCCCGTACTGGCTGGCCACACTGATAACTCTTATGTAGTCTATATTCCTGTCCCTTATTTCAATAGTGCCTTCAGACCTCTGTCCTGAGCCCCGGCTCATTCCTGTCTTTGCCTCGCTGGCACCCTTGTCTACCATCGATGCCTTCACGCCTATCTTCGCAAGGTGCTCAAAGAACTGCTCCAGCTTCTGGGGCCCCGCCTTCTTCCTCTTCCTCAGCGCCAGCGGCAGTCCGATAGCGAACATCAGCGCAACTATGATACCACCAGCAATATTTGCCCAGTCCATTTGCTACCTACGCTTCCTCGGTAAGATTTGGTACTTCTGCCTCTTTCTTCACCCACCGTGTTCTCATAGCCAGCACGGGAACGATGATGGCTAATATGATTATCCCTATTATCTGGGCCTGGTGAAGACCAAAGAGAAACGGGTTCCCCACACGTATAAAATCGATTCCAATCCGCCATACAGCGTACAGGCAAAGGTAGATGAGGAATAGTGAGCCATCCGGCTTGAAGCGGCCTCTCAGTAGCAGTAGTACTCCGAAGACTATTAGAGCATAGATAATCTCATAGGGCTGTGTTGGGTGAACGGCTACTCCGAGGGGGGCGAGGCTGTCAGGGTGGGTATAGACAAAACTCCAGGGCAGCCAGCTTGGTGCCTCTATCCCGTAACAGCAGCCGTTTATGGTGCAACCTACCCTGCCTATTACGGCCTGGGCTACTATGATAGACGGTGCCGTTACATCGGCAAAGTAACCGAACTCTACCTTGCTCAGTCTGCTGTAAACCCAGATGCCCAGCGCAGTACCGAGAACAGCACCGTAGGCTGTCAGCCCTTCCCCGCTGAAAATCCTTATCCAGTCCTGAGTATAGTCGAAAACTACCCCGGTCAGTACAAGCTCAGGGTGCAGCTTAGCCACGACTATGTTATCAATGACATGGAGCAACCTCGATATGACTACCCCTGAAGGGATGCCTACCAGGGCGGCACTGAAAAGGGTATCATATGAGATTTTTGCCCCCTTCCTTATCTGCCACCCCACCCACAGGATTATCCATAAAATAGCCAGGGCAATCATAATGCCGTACCACCTGACCGTCATTGTGCCTATGGCAAAAGCTATCGGGTTCAAACCTATCTCAATCATATTTCCTCCCTGTTGTCATTCTGAGCCCACTCCCTTTGTCCTTATGAGTGCCCTCCCTTTGTCATTACGAGTCGAAGTGAAGAATTTTCTTCCCTACCAGCCCCTCCAGCAGCACCTCCGCCGCCTTCTTGTCCAGGGGCTTATTATTATTGCCACATTTGGGCGACTGTATGCAACTCGGGCACCCCTCCTGACACGGGCACTCCGTAATTGCCTTCAGCGTAGCCTGCCATAGCCGCTCCACCAGCTCAAATCCCTTCTCCGCAATCCCGATGCCGCCGGGATGCGCATCATAAATAAATATCTGGGCTCTTCCCGTATCAGCGTGAAACGGCGTAGACACACCACCGATATCGTTGCGGTCGCATAAAGCAAACAGGGGGAGAATTCCGATAGCCGCGTGCTCGGCGGCGTGTAAGCCGCCAGCCAGGTCAAGCTGGTCTTTATCCAGCCGGGCAATCGCCCTGTCCGGCAGGTCAAACCACAGGGCTACGCTGGGGAAGTGCTGGGGTGGCAGGTCCAGCGGCTCCTCCCCGATTACCTCCTCGGTAAATTGAGACTTTTTCTTGAAACCAATCACGGTATTGGTAACCTCCACCTCGCCGAAGTATACCTTTACCTGTCCACAGCTTTTGCTGCGAATTACCTTGATAATATGTAAATCTTCGATTTCTTTGGTCTGGGTATAGTAAGAGACGGTTGTCGGCACTGCACATGCGGTGCGACTCGCCAGGTCCAGTTCCGTGACCAGGTAGGACTCTCCCTGGTGAAGGTAGACTGCCCCGGGGTGTACCTGGAAAAAGGCAACGCTCGCCTCAATCGTCTCCAGCAGGGAGCCGGTCGAGGTGTCAATAATGGTGAAGTTCTCCCCGGAGGTAGAACGGATATTAATATTTTGGGCCGGGTAAGCAATAGAGGGAGCCAGGTACCACCTGCCTTTACGCTCTCTCAGTACCCCTCGCTCCACCAGCTCTTCCCTTTCTCTGTTCAGGGCATCCCCGAAGAACTCCTCGTCCTGGCTTCTCAGTGGTAGCTCCCAGGCAGCACACAACAGGTGCGCTCTTAAAATGTACGGATTGTCGGGGTTAACCAGGGCATTCTCAACGCTCTTCTGAAAAAAGAACTCAGGGTGACGCATCAGGTACTGGTCAAGCGGGTTGTCCAGCCCGATAAGGAAGCTTAACGACCTCTCTCTGCCTCGTCCGCTCCTTCCCGCCTGCTGCCAGGTGCTGGCAATGCTCCCTGGATAGCCGGTAAGTACTGTTGCCTCCAGGTCGCCAATATCTATCCCCAGCTCCAGAGCAGTAGTGGCAACAACCCCCAGTAGCTGACCGCTGAATAGCTCCTGCTCTATCTGACGCCGCTCCTCGACAAGATACCCGGCCCGGTAAGGCTTGACCCGTCTCGCCAGGGCTGGGCTGTCTCCGGCCAGCCTGTCCCGTGAGTAGCTATAAATAAGCTCGGTCAACCGCCTGCTACGGGCGAAGGTCAGCGTGCGGGTACCCTGGCTCAGCAGTTCGGTAAACAGGTTTGTTGCCTCGGTGTTGGCGCTACCCCGGACACTCTTTACCTCGTCTATGATGGGTGGGTTCCAGAAGACAAAGTCCTTTCCTCCGTGGGGAGAACCGTCGTTATCAACCACTACAAAGGGCAGACCGACCAGCCCTTCGGCGTGGTCACCAGGGTTGGCTACGGTAGCCGAGCAGCAAATGAACTGCGGGTTTGAGCCATATAGGCTGCATAATCGCCGCAGACGGCGTAATACGCCGGCCAGGTGAGACCCAAAAACACCACGGTAGTTATGGGCTTCATCTATTACCACATACCTCAGGCAGCGCAGTAGCCTTGACCACTGGCGGTGATTGGGTAGTATGCCGATATGCAGCATATCCGGGTTGGTCAGTATTATCCGGGCTCGCTTCCTTATCGCACCCCGCTCAGCCTGAGGGGTATCACCATCAAAGGTAGAGAATTCCTCCCCCCTGAATAACTCGGGGCGGCATAGCTTCTGCAAGCCACGGAGCTGGTCCTGAGCCAGGGCTTTGGTCGGGAAAAGGTAGAGAGCGCTGCTGTCCCGCTCAGCCAGAAGCGCCTCCAGCACCGGAATATTGTAGCAGAGCGTCTTACCACTGGCGCTCGATGTCGCCACCATCACATTCTCACCCCGGTGGATGTGATTCACCGCTTCGGCTTGATGGCTATAAAGGGGCAGTAAAGCGTGCTCAACAAGGCGGTCATTAAGGCTTCCTACCAGCGGCTCATCCAGTTCAGCGTATCTGGCATCTTGCGGTGGAATATGCTCAACATAGACAACCTGACCGCTATAGTTAGGCTGTGCGGTAAGATATTCTAGGAACGCTGAGGTATCCATTATAGTCCTGTCGAATTCATTGCGCTCTAACTGGATACTAGAAGACAGGCACAATCTCAATTTCATAGCCAAGTATCTCTACGTCAAAGCGGCTGCTGATAATAAAGTCCACTATCTTTGATATCACCTCGTTAGTGTGCCGGCTGTTGTTGCTGACGCAACAGATACCCAGGGTAGCCAGTTGCCACAACTCCTCGTTATCTACCTCGGCCACGGCAACATTAAATTTACTTCTCACCCGGGTAGTAATCGACTTCATTACCCGTCTCTTGCCCTTAAGGGACAGGTTCTCCGGTAAACGGAGGTTGACCTTACATACTCCAACATTCATTTCCTTTTTCCTCCGTCATTGCGAAGAGCCTCCTGCTTTGTCATCCTGAGCCGAAACAAAGACTCTCATTCCCTCCCCTGTCATTGCGAGCCCTTCTACTGAAGGGCGAAGCAATCCCCCTGCATACTGATCTGCGTAACCCACCGCAATTCAACAGGCAATCCACAGGGTATATTTAAGTCTTCCGCTTCTCAGGGGTTGCGTTATATCTAAACTCGGCCCGTTCGGCAACAATAGAAAGCAGGGTAGACGAGGCACCACGAGGTTTATACATTCCTTGCTCCCATTCGCTTATTGTTTGCTGCCGTGTGCCCAGCCTATCCGCCAGCCCACGT
>CAZXWQ010000003.1:21832-23065 GCA_964644545.1 uncultured Dehalococcoidales bacterium
CTCCCATTCGCTTATTGTTTGCTGCCGTGTGCCCAGCCTATCCGCCAGCCCACGTTGTGTTAGACCTAAATGGTGCCTCAAAGCACGGATATGCTCGGCATCCCATTGCGGTCGGCTCACTATGTCCTGGTAGCTCATACTAAAACTTTACACGAATTAGTGTAAATCGTCAATTGTCATCCTGAACTGCCCCTCCCCCCTATGTCATTCTGATTCTTACTCCCCTGTCATTGCGAGCCCTTCCACTGAAGGGCGAAGCAATCGCACTGCAATCTACACTCACCGCTTGAGGGAACCAGAATTCTTATTGACAGGTCATCTATAATGGATTACCATAAGCAAAAGGAGTTTTTGGGAGAGGTTGGTAGATGAAATATAATAAAATCTTTTCAGTATTAGCTGTATCTTTAACCCTTACCCTTCTATTAGCCGCCGTGCCCTCAACGCCGGTCCTGGCTTTAGTGGAAGAAATCGAGCTTGACCCTGATAAAGGTGAAATTGGCGATAGAATAGACATAACCGGCGAGGATTTCAATAAAAGTATAGGATCGACTATTTATGGCGCCGCTATCTACTTTGCTAAAGATGAAGCTGAGTTGTGGGATGAAATTGATTATGAGGTTGAAACATATAAAAGAGTCAAGACCATAGAAATTGATAGCGACGGAGAGTTCAGCGGCTACTTTTACGTGCCTGATGAGCTTAACGATGGCGATGATGATGAGGATGTATCCAGTGGCACCTACTATATCTATGTGGCCTATTATTATCAGACCAATGGCACCGGTGAGTACTGGGCTACCATAGAGGCAATGGCAGAGTTCATCGTAGTCTCCGGCGAGCTTGTACTGGACACTGATGAAGGTAACATCGGCACTGAGGTCAGGATTACCGGTGCAGGTTTCGGTGACCGGGAAGATATTACCGTCGAATATGGTGGCTATACAATAGACATAGAGAGCGGTGATGATAGAACCGATAGCGATGGTGACTTTGTATCCTACATATTAATCCCGCCGAGCACCGCCGGTACTCACACCATAACCGTTACCGGTGAAGATTCCGAAAGCGAAGCCACGGCTGAATTCACCGTGGAGCCAGAGATAACATTGAGCCCCACCTCCGGCCCACCGGGGACCGAGGTAACGGTAACCGGCACCGGCTTCGGCGACAGGAGTGATATTGAATATGTGGAATTCGATAACGATGATGTGGGCATAGAAAGCGGTGATG
>CAZXWQ010000003.1:23165-26922 GCA_964644545.1 uncultured Dehalococcoidales bacterium
TATGACGAAACTAAGATAGCAACAACAACTGTAAGCACTGATGGCACATTCTCCGCCACCTTCAAGGTCCCGGCCAGTGTTACTGGAGAACATGCTATAGTGGTTACTGATGGTACAACTACTCAGCAATTTTCTTTTACTATGGAGTCAGACCCGCCATCATCACCAAGGCCATTGAGTCCCGAAATGGGTACTAAAGCCAGGGCGCAGGCATACCTCGACTGGGAAATTGTTACTGACCCCAGTGGTGTGACCTACTCCCTCCAGATTGCTACCGATGCTGATTTCTCTGGGGGCTCTATAGTCCTCGAAAAAGCGGGACTATCCCAGTCTGAGTACACCATCACCAGGGAGGAAAGGCTGGAGTCGGTCAGTAAGGATAGCCCCTACTACTGGCATGTCAGGGCAGTAGACGGCGCTTCAAATGAAGGCCCCTGGTCAGGCAAAGGAACATTCTACGTTGGCTTTCAGTTCAGACTAAGTCAGCCAGTCATTTATGCCCTGTTCGGCGTTGGTGCCCTGGTCTTCGGTATTCTCGGCTTCCTGCTGGGCAGGAGGACGGTTGATTTCTATTAAAAATGCTTATTGACATGATAGGCATAATGGATTAACATTAGCGAAAGGAATTTGTAAAAGGGGTTGCAGGGTGGAATACAGTAAAATCTTGCGTCCTCTCGGTATAGCTATTGTCCTCTCCTTGCTAATGGTAGCCATACCAGCAGAACCGGCCCTGGCGGCACCAGTAATTGACCTATCGCCTGCCTCGGGTGCAGTAGGCACCAGGGTCATGATAACCGGAGCAAACTTCGGCTCATATATCGGTGATGGCCTCCGCATATTTTTCAACAATGTAGAAATTACTGACAGCCCGAAAACTGTTCCCGCCACGGGGAACTTTGACGCTTATTTTGATATTCCCGACGACGCAGCACCCGGCACAGCCTGGGTTACAATCAGAGGTCCAATTAGCACTGTAGTCGCGCAGAGCCCGTTTAATATCCCGCAGACCAGGATTAACCTGGATGTCACAGAGGGGACGGTAGGCACCACAGTCAGTATTACTGGTCGGGGTTTCTATGCTGATAAGATTGTAGCCTTCTACTATCATTTTAATGGGGTCAGAGATAAACTGGGCAGTGTGATGGCTACTCCTGTTGGTGAGTGTAGTTACGATTTCACCATACCCTCCAGTACTGTCGGTAAGAAAAAGATTTCTGCTGAGAATGGGCAGGGGGATTTTGCTGAAGCCAGGTTAGAAGTGATTACCTCAGCTACTCTCGACATAACCTCAGGAGGTGTGGGTGACATAGTGAACATGAGTGGCACCGGGTTTGGCTATAAAAGCGAGGTCGCCGTTTACTTTAGAACTAACAAGGTAGCCTATGCTGACACTGACCGGTATGGTAGCTTTGAGGGTGCCTTCAAGGTGCCAGAAATAAAGGCAGGTACCTATGATGTAAAGATAGAGGACGGGGATGGCAATATAGTCAGGCTGCAGTTCACCATTGCTGCCGATGCTAGACTCGATAAAACTGCGGGCAGTGTTGGCACGGAGCTTACCGTTAGCGGTACCGGTTTTAAAGCTAGTGATACGGTATCGGTCAAATATGATAATGTTACAATAGCAACAACTGCTGCTGATAGCGATGGCGCCTTTTCCGTTGACTTCGATGCTCCGGTTAGTGCCAGGGGCGAACATCTGGTAACGGTTAGTGACAGCGCAAACACCAGGCAGTTTGCCTTCACTGTGGAGTCAGAGGCACCCCCGGTGCCAGCACTGATACTGCCAGAAACAGACACCGAGGTAGAACCACCGGTATCCTTTCAGTGGCAGGGAGTCAATGACCCCAGCCTACCGATTGGCTACAACCTTCAGGTTACCTCCGACGAGGCTTTCACTGATGTACTTCTGGAAAAGCTGGGTTTGCCTGCTCACGAATACACCCTGAGTGAAGAAGAAAAATTAAAACCAACCAGAAAGGGTTCCCCCTACTACTGGAGGGTGCAAGCTGTAGACAGTGCCTCCAATGAGAGCAAGTGGTCAACCCCGGGGTCATTTTACATCGCCTCGGCTGCCTTCCTGCCTACCTGGGTAATAATTGCCCTGATAGTGTTTGGTGTTGCCATAATCATTTTCGTCATATGGCGACTGAGGAGAGAAACCAGGTACAGTTAGGTCGGTTAAGGAACCCCTTGGGCTAGGTATCCGCTTTAAGTATACGGATAATCTTCGTCCTGGCTTTAACCACATCCAGCTCATCCACCTTCTCTACTGCTGCCTGAAGGTCTCCCTCTCTAGCCAGATACGTAGTCATAACCACCGGAACAAACTCCCTGGAAACTGGCTCCTTTTGAATAACGGCGGCTATGTTGATATTGTACTTCCAGAAGATATTGCAAATCTGAGCCAGCACACCCGCCTGGTTCACCACGCTGAATCTCAGGTAGTAGCGCATCTCCGCATCTTCCGTGGTGCCCAGGCTTAAAGCCTTTGCTGAGTCCGGCATTGGCAGTGTCTTCCCCCCGGCTATATCGAGCAGGTCTTTGATAACAGCATCTGTTGTTGGGTAAACCCCCGCCCCGGGAGCGACCAGTCCTGATACTACCCCGTATTCATCCTCAAGCTCGGTGCCGTTATAGGCTCCTTCCAGAGAGCCGAGAAGGGATGTCTGGGGCATCAGTGCCAGGTGAACGCTAACATTAAATGTGCCGTCTTTTTGCTCAATCACCCCCACCAGCTTGACCGAATACCCCAGTTCGGCGGCGTACTGAATGTCCTGCGCGGTGACGTTTCTAATCCCTTCAACCGGAAAACGACCAGCAGCACGATACGAATTGGCAATAAGGCCCAGCAGAATACGAATCTTGCTTTCCGTATCCTTCCCATCGATATCGTTCGAAGGGTCAGTCTCGGCATAGCCCTTTTCCTGGGCTTCCCTTAGCGCCTCCTCAAACTCCTTCCCCTCTCTGGTCATCGTGGATAATATATAGTTACAGGTCCCGTTGAGGATGGCATAGATTCTGCGGAACTTCTTGGCGGCGGTTCCCGCTTGTTGAAACTCGTGGATGAGTGAATGGCACCCCACAAAACTGGCTCGAAAACCCACTCTGCGCTTCAAATTTGAAGCCAGCGAAAAAATTGCCTCCCCCTCCTGGGCAAGCAGCATTTTGTTAGCAGTAACCACATCTTTACCATTCTGAAGCGCCGTTATCAGGATGCTCCTGGACGGCTCAATACTACCAATCAGCTCCACCACAATATCAACTTCGGGGTCACTGACCACTTCGTTCCAGTCTCTGGTGAGATACTCAGCCGGCAGGGTAACCGGCCGCTCTCTCTCCAGGTCAATATCGGCCACCTTCACCAGCTCGAGACCAGCCACCCCCTTTTGATAAAGGACCTCCACCACCCCGCTGCCGATATTACCAAACCCTATTACCGCTACCTTCTTTTTCTCTGCCATAGTTTCCTGTTCCTCAATATATCCAGCCTCGGATAGCTAATATTATAGCTATAGGCAGGGGAGTGTCAAATAAAACCAGGTTAAGGCATTCATGACAAGAAGGACGGTCAGGTTTGACAGGCTACTCATATTATCCACAAGCTGAGCAGTAATGCTTGCTCTACTTCTCTCATTTTACCCGGGTTTATCTTCCCGCATGGCCTGACTCCCGAAAATAGGGCCACTTAAAATGCGAGACTCTCACTGCAAGAAGCCAACGCGATATTCCGTAGCCGGTATCTTTAACTGTGTTG
>CAZXWQ010000003.1:27022-28167 GCA_964644545.1 uncultured Dehalococcoidales bacterium
TCAATGGGTATGGCGGTGGGGTTTACGCTGGGGGCAATGATTAGCGCCACGATACTGTCGCCTTTACTTGGTGGCTGGAGGAATGTCATGTTCCTGTATGGTGCCATATCGATTGCAGTCAGCATGCTGTGGCTGCTAACCCGCGGTGAGCCCGGTCAGGTTGAATCATCGGCCAGTTACACCGGTACAGTACCGTTTCGACAGGCACTATCACGGGTAGTTCGTATCAGGCGCGTGTGGCTTCTTGGCTTCATCCTGGCGGGTCAAATAGGCTGTGTCCAGGGGGTGCTTGGTTACCTGCCACTCCACCTGCGTGAGATTGGCTGGGCGGAAGCCAGTGCTGACGGCGCATTAGCAGCCTTCCACGCAATCAGTATGATGGGTGTTATTCCAATAACCTTGTTATCCGATAGGCTTGGTTCAAGGAAAACGGTTCTTTTCGCGGCCACGCTAATGACCGCTATTGGTGTAGGTCTGCTATCAGTAGCTGGTGGCCCAATGGTGTGGGCTTCGGTGATAGTAGCGGGAATCGCTCGCGACGGGTTTATGGCAGTCCTTATGACCATGATAATAGAGACCGATGGGGTTGGGGCAACGTATGCCGGAACAGCCATGGGGCTGATACTAACGGTTTCCCGATTGATTTCCTTTGTATCCCCTCCTATCGGTAACGGCCTGGCCGATATTAATCTGAGCCTACCCTTTATTTTCTGGGCAGCCTTAGCCACTGCTGCCCTGTTAGGTTTTTGTTTCTTAAAGCAGAAAGAGTAGAGATAGAGATAATTGTATTGGTGGGGAATGAGTGTGCTGAGTTCTGCAGATTGTAACTAAACAGACAAACCGGGCTTTCGTTCAAGCGGACTTTATCCTTCGCTGGATACTGTGCCATGTATCAGTGATAAGAAAACTCTCCTCCATATTGTCAACCATCTTGGTAAACTTGTTCATGGGTACTGAAAACGTAACCACATTCTCGGGGACAAAAGGGCGTGCCGAGGGGTCAAACATCCCGATAACTCCCCGGGGACGGTCAGAGTTTCTTTCCAGATACGGATACTGGACAATTGTAGAACAGCCAGAGCCAAAAGGGGTAAATACGGCATTCTGCTCAACTTCATCAAAACGAGCCAGAGTAAAGAGTCCTG
>CAZXWQ010000003.1:28267-31045 GCA_964644545.1 uncultured Dehalococcoidales bacterium
CCGACCGAGTCCACATTAAAGCAGGACGAACTCCCCTGCCGCACCGCCGATAATGCTGCGACCACACAGGCGGGTACCGATTCGGGCTCAACCATCTTGGCATGTCCCTCCTCATGGGTATAGTAGAAGGTAATGGGAAGTTCGGCATCATTAAAATATTTCTTCCAGAGCAAGCTGAATTTCTCTTTGATACCTGTATCCATAGCTTGAATCTCCCTTCAACTGATTCAGTATGCTGACTACACGATAAGGATTCTCTTCTCCAGGTCCTTGACAATATCGTGAAGTCCTAATTTCTCAAGCTTGTTCTTTGTTTGAAGACCGCTAGCAACATCCCATTGTCTGGCCCGGTAGTAGTCATCTTTCATCTTTTCAAATCTTTCTGCTTCGACGACCGCACCCTTCATGGATACTGGCTCTGCGTCTTTCCCGGGTACCAGGCACAGGTCTTCAGGATTGACCCTGTCTCTATATGGACTGGTATAGAAAATTTCAGGAAGCACTTCACCTTCTCTGCCCCTGCGGCCTTCCCTGGCGAAGATAGCGCGGCGGAGGTTAAATATCACCTCGCCCATCTCATTGAGGCCAGCTTCATCCACTTCTCTCCCGGTTACTGCGGAGAAGGCCTGACTTTCCAGCGTGGGGTCACCCACATGGTCTTCTGAATGGGCGGCATCTGTTATCGGCCAGGTAAAGCCGCAAAGAATGAGGCTTTCTCTGGCAGACCAGCGGTCCTGAATCTTTTTTACGGCAAGACCTTTCCCCTGGTCGGTGGAGAAGTCGACTACATTCTCATCTCCATAGAACTTCTTGCTAATGGCTCGGAGCACATCATTAGAGACATAAGCGTGCTCGACCCCTTTGAACCACTCTCGCCACTTCCCCACGGCACCGGATATCTCGCTGACGGCGGCGTGCTCTCTTGGCTGCATCACATAGAGGAGTCCCGTTACGATATCCATTCTGGGGTCACTATCAAAGGCCTGGCCAGTAGAGTGGAGAACGTAATCAGTTATTAGCGCCCTGGCCTCGCTTCCCATAGCATCAGCGGCACCGACTGTTCCCCGAGCGAGGACATCGCCAAAGCCGTCCCTGAGTGAAATCTTTTTCACCAGGGATTCTATGAACTCCAGACTCCCGAACTTGGACAGGGGCAAGGCAGTATTGTCATCGGTGAGAATACCTGCCCGGTAGCCTCTTATGAGCCAGGCAAGCATTGTTTCCATCACACGTGTATCAACCCCGTACTCATCGCAGAGTCGATTGGCATAAAAGGGGACCTCATTCCATTCCCCATAGTATCTCTGAGCGCGATACTGGTAAAAAATGGCGGACTGGCACATATACTTTCCCGTATCACCATTGCTTGCCTCCATGACAGCCCTGATGCAACCGCTTATGCAGCCATAGCAGGTTTGCTTCTTCATTTTGGGGCCGCGTATCAGCCCAAAATCAGCCTGTGTTGCTCCTCCCCTGAGCTTCCGCAGGTATCTAGCGAGCTCTCGAATCTTTTCCGGCCTGGCGGCAACAGGTCTGCCACGCCCCCTGACTACGATAGCCTTTAGATTCTTGGAACCCATAACTGCTCCCAGGCCAACCGAAGCACTGGAATCATTGTCAGCAAGGATGTTGGCAAAGGTAACCAAATTCTCGCCAGCGGGACCAATTGTTGTTACCTTGGCAGAATTTCCAAGCTGTTTCTTGAGGATTTGTCGTGTTTCAACCGTACCTTTGCCCCAGAGGGCTGAGGCGTCCCTGATTTGAGTGGTGTCATCATCAACGAAAAGGTAAACAGGTCTCTCTGATTTACCCTGAATCAGGATTCCATCGTAGCCAGCGAACTTGAGGTGTGCTCCCCAGGTCCCTCCCAGACTGCCGTAGGAAAAGTGTTCTGGTATTGTGAGTGGCGATTTGCTATGCACCTGCCACATAGAGCCAGCCAGTCCGGTAAAACCTGCCAAAGGCCCGGTAATAAATATGAGGGGGTTTTCCGGGTCGAAGGCTCTGGCATCAGGTGAGGCTACATCCCAATAGATTTTGGCGGCAATGCCCATACCCCCAATAAACCTTTCGGCATAGTCTTTAGTGGGGATAGTGGTAATATAGCCAGAAGATAAATCTACTCTCAGTATCTTACCGGTGTATCCAAATTGTCCGCTCACTTCAACCTCCGTTGTTAGATTTGGCTACTTCAGCCTCTATTGACCTTTTTGACTGACGAAGTACAACTTCGAGAGAGGTTGTACTTACCGTTGCTTTAAACTCACCAGGGAGATGGATGCTCCCGTTCTTCATAAGTATACCACAGGGAATACTCCCGCAGCCTGGACAACCGGGGCTTCAGTGCAGTCCGGCAGGGCTTGACAAGAACGGCACGGCTGCTTAAAGTGTCCATTATACACTTGCGCCGATAGCACTGGCAACAGAGGTGAGATATCTCACAAGCTCAGTTCAGAACTGGATACGAGGGTAGAAAAGAGGAAAGAGATGAGCGAGAAGAAGGATATGCCATTAAAAAAGTCCCCCGGTGACCCATATAGAGTTGTGAAGGAAAGGTTACGCGGTACCAATACTGACTTAGCGGGCTTTTCCTTTCATCGTGGAGCCAACTTGTACGTATTTAGTTATGAGAAGGGAGGGGAGAGAAGGCACACTTTCGTTGATGCCGGCGATTCACGGCATCGAGATAAGATACTACCTGCCCTGGTTGAAAATGATATTGACCCCGGTAACATTGAGAGGATTATCATAACACACCGTCATCCTGACCATTGCGGG
>CAZXWQ010000003.1:31145-33204 GCA_964644545.1 uncultured Dehalococcoidales bacterium
AAATAGGAGAAGCGGGCAAACTGGCGATTCTGGCGTGTCCGGAGAGTATACCGACCCACAGCCCTGACCAAATAATCGTTCTTTATTCAGCGAAGAACGACCCATACCGGTACGAGGAAAGGTATCAGGGCTTCCGACCCACAGATGACATACTTTTTCCCGGGGACCTGTGGTTAATGAGAGGGCCACTTTATGACTGGGGGATGAGAGATGTTGTCCGTCAATTCAGATACGGCTTCCACCAGATAAAAGGCCTGATGCCGGGGAGAAGCGTGCCCCGGAGAGACCCCCGGGAACAAGATGCCAGGACAAAGGAAGCACTAAAACGAGGTTTTAGCCTGATAAGGGTAAAACCTGGCCACGGGGAAGAATTCTTAGGGAGCAGAATTATCCCTAACAGCTTGATGGCTGAATGTGATCTCTTGATAGAACTGGGTTACCCCATGGATGCGGACAAATCGATATTGAGGTCGAGAGAGTTTGCTCCCAGGGTAGCTACAATAAGGGAGCAAGCCTACACGCGCTTTATAGAGGAGCTACTTTTATGGAAAGAACTGGGCTACACTTCAAGCGAAATATCCGGGCTTCTGGTGCGGATATATAGAGAGCAAAGTGGAGGCGGCCCTCTGGTTGAAAGAGACCGGAAAGAGAGGAGAGAGAGGCTTAAAGCAACATTAGCCAGATTAAAGGACGATGAAGCCGAACCTGATGAACTTCACCGACTGGCGGAGACCACTCTATCGGCACTTAGAGGAGTCTCGTAATGTTCTTGCCTCAGGGATGGCACAGTGCTAGCCCCGCCGGGGGAGAACTCGTCTCTGGTAAGAACATTGGCGCATCCACCACAGTCAACTCCATCTTAATCGCTACGTAGCTCGATTATTTTGATACCGGCAGGGTGCTGACATGGCATTGGAAGATGGTCTATCCTCGGTAAATGCTGATATCCTCAGCCGCCAGTACCTTCAAGTAATCACCTATTTCGGTATCTGACATTGGCTGGTAAGGGATGATATAGAGGGCAAAGCCGCGACCACCCAGCTCGCGGACAATGGTGCGTGCCCCTTCCGTGCTGACGAAGAGCTGGCACAGCTTACCACCATCCCGGATGCGCTTGAGCAGCGGCAGCCATTTTGAGGGACCCGGCTGGCCGGCGCCGGGTATCCATTGAATCCCGGCCAGATTTTTCAGCGATAGCAACATATCCACATGTGGAATCTGTCCCTTGCCATCGAGGTGATAGAAGGCATGGTCCAGTTGTTCAAAACAGGCTGCCAGGTCAGGGAGCACAAACCGTTCGAACATATCGGGTGAAATCATGTAGCAGAAATCACACTGGTGCATGTAGGTGCGGCCCGGTGACAGGATTGGTGACCAGCAGGATGTTCCCCGGCCTGCCTTCTTAATGACGGCGTTGAGTTCGTCGTAGTAGCGGAGCCATAGCGCCCTGATTTCTCCGGTAAGGCGGGTAACTTCGTCAGGGAAATCGTATAAATCATAGAGCAGTTGATTGGCGGTGCGGAACGAGGAAAATATATCGAGGATACCACCGAGGTCGGTGTGTCCCACGGAGACTTTATCTCCCCAACGCTCCACGGCAGCGCGGGTCAAGGTCAGCACCCGCTGCCACCAGACGTTATCGTTATCATAGGCAAAGTGCAGGTCTTCCATGGGCACCGGCTCATCTGCCTCGAACCAGACGGTGTGCTGGTCCGGTATAGGTTCGACCTTCCCACCCAGGAAACCGGTGACAATGCCGGGTCCGAAGTTGGGCCACCACTTGGGCCAGGCATCTCCGTAGAAGCGTATGCTCTCCAGACGTGCCTGATAGTAATCGAGCACCTCGTTGACGGGCTTCTCCAGCAGGAAATCTCTTGTATATTCCTCCCGTGAAGCAAAGAAAAACGTGTCAAAGGTCTGGAGAATTAGCATCGGGCGGTCCAGCTCACCAGCCCACCAGGCCGTCCAGTCGCGTTCAATGCGCTCCCAGTCCTCTTCAGTAAAATGCAGGTTAATGGTCACTGATTACGATGCCTCATGCTATCTCGTCGGCTACCTG
>CAZXWQ010000004.1:0-13744 GCA_964644545.1 uncultured Dehalococcoidales bacterium
TAGGTTATATTTTGCTCCAGCCCCCTGATATTTATCCTGCCATCTTCAATCAGCCGTGCCAGGAGTTCGACGGCGTGAAGCACCTCAAACGATTGCCGCTCCCCGGTGAGCTTCTCGTACTCCCCCTTCCAGACACGGTAGCACCCGGGGCAGGTCATCACCACCGTTTTCGCCCCTGCGTCCTTCATCCGCTCGACATTGTGCCTTATGCATGACGCCGCGGCCTCAGTCTCTCCGGCGACCATCAAGGGGAAGCCACAGCACCACTCATCGCCACCGACAATGCCGAAATCCAGGCCGGCCGCCTCCATCAGCTGTGCGAGGGACCGGGCTGCCGGCTGCGCCGTAGGGAAGAACGAGCTCACACACCCCACAAAATAGACGACCTCAGCCGTTCTCTTCTCCCGCAGGTCGTAAGGCAACTTCAGTCGGCTGACCCAATTGGCACGCTGCTCGTTGGGCTTGCCCGCCATATTGTGCGTTTCACCGATGGTGGTTATCAACCCCGTGAGGCTCTCAGGGGCAAGGCCGTTCTTTACCAGGTGTCGGCGCATGCCAACGAGTTTGGGTACATGCTCAATGAATACCGGACACACTTCCATACAGGCGCCACAGTTAGTACATGCCCAGATGGCATCCCCGGATATGGTACCTTCGTCACTCTTGCCGATAAGAGGCAGCACCGCTTCTTCCTGCTTCATGAGTAGCGGGCCGTTCTTCAGCAGGTTGACCTTGATATCGTGGATGACAGAGCGAGGGCTGAGCGGCCCGTCAGCGACACTGGCCGGGCAGTTGTCCTGGCAGCGACCACACTCAGTACAGGCATAGGAATCAAACAGGTCCTTCCAGCGAAGATCACTTACCTTTCCGGTGCCAAGAGTCTCAGCGGGTTGAGTAGTAGTGACCTTCTCCAGGCTCATGAAGAAGAGGTTAGGAATAGCGGCAAGAACGTGCATGTGCTTGCTGTAAGGCAGGTAGTTCAGGAAACTCAGCAGCACAAAGGCATGGACCCACCAGAAGAAGTTGGCGAGCCAGGTCAGAGTTCCTGCCGAAGCGCCGGACATGAAGGTGGAAGCCACGAAGCTGGATATGGGCATGTAGGACTCCGCTTCTTCAATCCCATGGGCAATCTCGCTGGCGTGTGTGCCAAAGAAAGCGACCATCAGGGAAGCAATCAGGCCCAGAATAATGAAAGCATCGCGACTCCGGGCCACCATGTATTTGGGAGGAAATGCGAGGCGGCGGATAACCGCAGCACACACCGCCAGGAGGGCAAGAATCGACGCCAGGTCAAAGACGAAGGCCAGGGTGTAGTGAGCGCCATTGGGCAATTTGGCGAGGCTGAAGTGGTCTGGCGCCAGCCCGTGCAGCAGGAACTCGGCATTGGCGATCAGTAAGAGCAGAAAAGCCCAGAAAAGGATGGCGTGGTTGATGCCAAAACGGTAGCCACGGTCAATTGCACACCGCTGGCCAATGGAATACAGCAGCGTGTTCCAGATACGTCTGCCAATAGCATTGAAACGGTTCTCAGCCTGGCCCAGGGTCACCAGGCGGAAACGCTGGTAGCAACTCCAGCCGAAGAGTATCACGGCTGCCACGAAGACTATTACAAATGCCACGGTATTAGCTGACACGATCGCTCTCCCGTTTACCTGCCTTAACCTTCCCCGCCCTGGTTGGTAATATTTTATCCATTATCGAGGCTATGCTCATAGCGAACTGGTATATTTCTGGCTTAAAAAGTAGTGGCGGCTCAAGCCACATTCCAGGGCTCAAAATCTTTTTCGGGTCAAGCTCTTCCTTTGTCCTCTTAGTCTCGGCTATCCTTGCTTTGCCCAGATTGCTCATTCTCAAAGGTTCACCAGCTCTTCACTCTCGCCCTTTCATAGAGCTGGGCAGCATTAAAGGAACTCCTCACCAGTGGGGCGGAGGCAATACCGCAGAAGCCCATAGCCCTGCCTGCTTCCTCATATTCCTCGAATTCCTCGGGAGGGACATACCTTACTACTGGATGGTGTTGGGCGGAAGGCTGAAGATACTGGCCAATGGTGAGCAGGTCACAGCTCACCCTCCGTAAATCCTCCATAACTCCCAACAGCTCTTCTCTCGTCTCCCCAAGACCAACCATGAGACCGGACTTGGTAACTATGTGTGAATCCAGTTCTTTGGCCTGCTCCAGAACCCTTAGAGAACGCTGGAAGTCTGCCTTTGGCCTCACCTCACGGTAGAGACGCGGAACTGTCTCCAGATTATGATTGATAACATCGGGATGGGCATCCACCACCATCTTGAGGGAGCCAATCGAGCCACAGAAGTCCGGGATGAGAACCTCAGTAGTAAGACTTCCATCTCTTTGTCGCAGTAGTGTGATAGTCCTGGCGAAGTGCGATGCACCGCCGTCGGGCAGGTCGTCCCTGGTCACCGAGGTTATGACCACATGTCTCAAGCCCATTTCCGTCACTGCTTCTACCAGATGCTCTGGCTCATCTTCATCCACAGGACAGGGAACGCCCTTCTTCACACCACAAAAGGTACAATTCCTGGTACAGATATCACCCAGAAGGAGGAACGTAGCCGTCCTCCGGGCAAAACACTCTCCGAGGTTGGGGCAGAGAGCGCTTTCGCAGATGGTATGAAGGCTCAACCTGTCAAAAAGTGTACCCATACGGTTCATTACCCCTGGGTCAGGTATCTTTTTTTTAAACCACACAGGGAGCCTTCCACTCATGAGTGGCACCCCAGCGAGCTTGCTGGTCTCCATTCCACCTGAGCATCAAAAACCTGTGAAAAATGGTGCACCAGTCCACTTGCAACGACCTCCATCGGCACCTCACGGGAGAGAACCCTGGCAATTGAAGTTACTCCCCTGTCCAGAATGCCGCACGGGTTTATGAAGGAGAAATGCTCCAGGGCCGGGTTCACATTGATGGCCAGCCCGTGCATGGTAATCCATCTGCTTACCCTGACACCAATGGCAGCTATTTTATCATTGCCTATCCAGACCCCCACATGCTTCCCATCTCTCCGGGCTTCTATTGTCAGGTCGGCTAATGTCCTTATGACTATTTCCTGGAGGTCACGGATGTAACGGTGGATATCCTTCCCCCTGTTTTTGAGGTCGATTATGGGATAGACTACCATCTGGCCAGGTCCGTGATAGGTGATATCCCCACCCCTGTCGATGAAAAAAAGGGAGATACCTTTCTCAGCCAGTTCCTCTTTGTCCAGGAGAAGGTTGTCCATCTTACCGGACTTACCGATGGTAAATGTAGGGGGGTGCTCCAGCAAAAGAAGGGCATCCTCAGTCTGGCCATTCATCTTCTGTGACCAGAGTTTCTTCTGGATGTCGTAAGCCTCACCGTACTCGATCAGCCCCAACCGGTAAAGTACACACTGCATCTTTTAATATGGTAGATAGAGATTCCCCAAATTTTTACAGAATAAACAAGGGCAAAAGCCTCTTCACAGCTCAGGGTTTAAGCAAGACTTTTATAGCCTCTTCCGCCCTGAGCTGAGTCTCGTAGGCCTCTTTAGCTTTATCAAGAGGGAATTCATGAGTTATCAGTGGTTTCCTGTCCACCTTTCCCGACCTTATAAGCTCCAGGGCCTGGATAAACTCTTCCAGTGACCAGCCCCACGACCCAAATAGCTTTATTCCCTTACGCACGATGAGGTTGTACTGGATTTCCGGGTCTTTCTCATAAACTGCTACCAGCACGATTTTGCCATCCTGTCTGACCATCATCAGCGATTGCCATAAAACCGAGGTTCCTTCATGTGCTGCAGGATACCCAGCGCAATCGAAAACAGTATCAACGTTCGCATACGTCACGGGTAACAGAGAGAGCTCGTTTGACCCGGTCAACTCCAGCATCTTCTGGTACGGGTCTTCCCGGCGAGCGTTAATAATAACATCAGCACCCAACTCTTTGGCCATGTCGAGACGCATGTCTGATATATCCACGACGAATACTTTAGCCGAGCACCGAGCTTTTAGCACCTGGAGTACACCCAGCCCGATAATACCTGCTCCCATTACAACAATGGTTTCTCCATCAGTCGGCTCAGCGAGATTTACAGCGTGAAGGGAAGTAGCCAGGGGCTCGTTGGTGGCTCCGTCCTCATAGCTAACTTCGGGCGGCAGGGGGATGACGATTGGTCTCATTAAAGCAGGAATCCCGATGTATTCCGAATTTGCCCCTCCGCCTACAGCGATGACCCGGTCACCCACTTTCAGCCCTTCCACTTCTCCCCCAAGCTCGGCGATATCCCCGCTGAACTCGTGTCCCATAATTTGCCCGGAGCCGGCAGGTATTGATACAGCAGGAAAATCACCCAGTTTGTAGGGATGCAGGTCAGACCCGCATATCCCGCAAGCCCTTACCCTAATCAGAATGTCTCCAGACTCCAACTTCGGCGCATCTACCTCTTCACATCTAATGTCGCGTGCCCCATAAAAAACAGCTGCTTTCATCTTTCATTACTCCTGACTGAATTCATGGTCTGCATAAAAACCAGGGAATATCGACTTCAGCATATACTACCGTATGGAATGAGTGTGTGTCAACAAATGCGCCTTGCCTGCGGTGGTACATCCTTAACCCGTGAATTCTCTGAGGGGGAATCCCCAACTGTCATTGCGAGGAGCCCTTCCCTGAAGGGCGCCGTGGCAATCTCTTAAAATGGAGGCGGGATTGCTTCGCCCTTCAGTGGAATCCTTCCCAAAGGGAAGGACGCAATGACATGAAAATCAGTGAATCCCTTGCCAGCACCAGCAAGGTGAGCTTTTTGAATCTGGACTCACGGATTAGGGCACATGCACTAACCTTGACAGTCAGTGCACACGGGTTCTAACATAGACATAGTAATTTACATGGAAATCTGAGCAATCAGATAGGCCACGTATCTTACCAGAAAAGACCAGAGGAGGTATAAAAGGTGTCTGATTTAAGAATAACGGATGTGAAGGCTTTTCAGTGTGGCGGCTTCTCCTTTACCAAGGTCTATACTAACGAAGGGATAACAGGAGTCGGCGAGACTATAGTTACCGGCAAGGCTATTCTTGAAGCCCAGGCTGGCGTCCTGCGCCGTCTTGTTATGGACCAGGACCCCTTTCAGATTGAGAGAATCTGGAGAATGCTCTATACTGCTCTATCTTTTAGATTTGCTAACTCCATGCTCAGTGGGCTGGACGTAGCTCTGTGGGATATCAAAGGCAAGGCACTGGGAGTGCCAGTATATGAATTGCTGGGCGGTCTCTATCGGGACAGGATTCGTCTCTACCCTCACCTGAAAGGGTCATGGAATTCATACCCGGACGCAAAGACAGATAATCTCTTTTCCGAGCCATGGGGTGCTGTAAAGCACACGCCTGCTGAGCTTGCCAAGAATGCCCTGGCACTGGTCAAGGAGGGGTACACGGCTATTAAGTTTGACCCATTCGAGCCGGGAATAGACGGATACCACAGCTACCGGCCAAGCGAAATCCTGGCTGCGGTGGAGCGAGTAGAAGCAATACGGGACGCCGTGGGAAACAATGTCGACCTGATGGTTGAGTGCCACGGTAAATTCAACGCCTCTACAGCAATCAGGATTGGCAAGATGCTGGAAAAATTTAACCTTATGTGGTATGAGGAGCCGGTGCCGGGAGGAATGGTAAAAGCAATGAAACGGGTCATGCAGCACGTTGACATCCCGATTACCAACGGGGAGAGGCTTGACTCCAAGCTGGAATTGAAGGAGTTCCTGGAAAACGCGGCTGTGGATATATTAATGTTCGACTGTGGTAAAGTGGGTGGTATAACCGAGGCACGGAAGCTTTGCGCCATGTGCGAGTCGTATCAGGTCAAGACTTCACCTCACAATCCCTTCGGACCGGTTAATGCTATGGCAGCGGCACACTTGAGCGCCGCCGTCCCTTCATTTCTGATTCAGGAACACGAGCAGTTTGCCCCCTGGGTGGTAACACCGCCAATAAAGATTACTGACGGCTACCTTGAGATTTCCCACACCCCGGGGCTTGGTATTGAGCTTGACGAGGAGGAGATTGCCAGGCACCAGGCTATGGTAGAGCAGGGGGTTTATCCGCGGGCGCCTATGGCGGACCCTGAACAATTCGTGCCAGCACTCTAGACAGGTTTCATGCCAGTATAACATTAGCAGCAAACAAACTGTTCAGCCTCGCTCACCTTGACAATACGCAGAAGATGATGGTATAAAACCTTGCAGAAACCGGGCGCTAAATCAACGAAAGCATCCACCACAGGCAAAACACTGATACCCGAACTGCCTGAAGAGGAGACAAAAAGGACTGGAATATGACTATATCTTCAGCACAAGGAGTCTGGGTCTTAATAGAACAGCAGGATGAGGCACTTCAGGATGGCTCCCTGGAGTTGGTCGGCGAGGGTCGTAATATTGCCGATAAACTGAATGCGGAGCTAACCGCTATTACCCTGGGTAACATCCTTGGTGAGCAGGCTGAACCTCTCGCTCACCACGGCGCCAACAGAATACTAGCAATCGAACACCCGTCCCTCAGCCATTACTCCGTAGAGACCTATTCCCAGATACTGTCAGATGTTATTGAAAAACACTCGCCTGATGTGGTCTTAGCAGTACACAGCGTAAACGGAGCAGACCTCACCTGTAGAGTAGCGGCTCGACTGGAGACCGGGCTGGTTACCGCCTGCGATAGGGTAGATGTGAGCACTGAGAAGTTACTGGTACCGGTCAAACCCATCTATGGGGGCAAAGCCGCAGCCACCTTTTGCTGCTCCACATCTAAACCACAGATGGCGACTCTTAACCTCGATGCCCTGGAACTGAAAACCCCCGATACAAGCCTCACCGCTGAATTGGTGAACCTGAAAGCCAGCCTTGAACCGGAGGAACCCCAGACTCAAATTGTAGGCTTTATACCCGGTGACCCCAGGTCAATGGATTTGACTGAGGCTGATGTCGTCATAGCTGGAGGAAGAGGTCTGGGCTCTCAGGAAAACTTCAAACTGGTACATGAACTGGCTGATGTTCTCGGTGGCTCCGTAGGAGCCACCAGAATGGCGGTGGACGACGAATGGATTAACCGTGAAAGGCAGGTTGGCCTGACGGGTAAAACTGTAAGGCCCAAGCTCTTCATAGCCTGCGGCATATCCGGAGCTATCCAGCATACAATGGGAATGAAGGACTCCAGGGTAATCATTGCCATAAACACGGACCGTAATGCCCCCATTTTTAAAATCGCTGATGTCGGTGTGGTTGGAGATGTCCTGGAAGTAATGCCGGCGCTGACTGCTCAGCTCCGTGAAGTAATACAACAGAATCCCAGACCGGGCGTAGATGAAGTACTTGACGCCGTCGGTGATTCTCAAGGCTGACCACGGGAGGTAGTTAATGAACGTAGTGGTTTGTGTTAAGCAAGTACCCGACGTAGAAGGCAGGATTGTCGTCGAAAAAGGCACAATCTCTATGCAGGGGCTCCTCCAGAGCTACGTGATTAATCCGCTGGACCTGCTCGCTATCGAGGAAGCGATGCGACTAAAAGAGCTGGACGGGCAGGGCCAGGTAACCCTGGTCAGTCTCGGCACCACATCAAGCGAAGAGGCTCTGCGCAAGGGCATTGCCATGGGTGCTGACGATGCCATTCTGCTTTGTGACCCCGCCTTCGATAGCAGTGACAGCTATGCCACAGCCTTACTGCTCGCCAGGACCGTAAGCGCTATCCCCTATGACCTCGTTCTGTGCGGGCAAAAGGCAGATGATAGCGAGGCGGGACAGGTAGGCACCTATCTGGCTCTAATGCTTGGCATACCTCTGGTGAAGGGCGTTGTTAACATAGAGGCAAAGTTGGAGTCAAAGAAGCTCCTAATGCAAAGAAAGCTGGAGAAGGGAAACCGCCAGGTAGTAGAGTGTTCTCTTCCTGCCTTACTCACCGTGGAGGCTGGACTTAATACCCCGAGACACTCCACAATCAGAGGAGTCCTGAAAGCCAGGAAACAAGAGATTGAACAGCGCAGTTCAAAACAACTCGGACTATCTGCCGAAGAAGTTGGATTAAGCGGCTCAAAAGTTAGAATCACCCATATCAGTCCCCCCAAACCGAAGATGAAAGGGTTATTCGTGCCAGATAGCAAGCTATCATCGGTCGACAAGCTAAAGGCAATCATGGGAGGCGGACTGGTACAGAAGAAGAGCGACTTTCTGGAAGGAGACCCTGAGGAGATATCTTCACAGCTAATCCAGATATTGAAACAGCAGAAGTTTGTAACCGACTAGGAACAGGCTGGCATAAAGAACTCCCTCGTTTATCGGGCGAGGAGACTTCCGACCTGGCAACAAGTGGGGCTATTGATGAGTGGAGGTAATCATGGCAACAGATAAAGCGCATCCTCTGGGCAAGGGGTATGTACAGGTTTATACGGGAAATTCCAAGGGCAAGACTACTGCCGCTCTCGGTTTAGCTTTTCGGGCTATGGGATACGGATTAAAGACTTATATTGGTCAGTTTATGAAAGGCCAGCACTATAGTGAGCTTGATGCCGCGAAGATGGTGTCACCCTACATCACCATAGACCAGTACGGCAGGGATACATTCATTCATGTAAAGAGCCCACCCAAAGAAGAGGATGTTCGGGACGCTCAGTCGGGTCTAGCCAGGGCAAAAAAGGCTATGCTATCCGGTGAGTATAATATTGTTATCTTTGATGAAGTCTGTACCGCCAACCACTTCAACCTGGTATCGGTAACGGATATGCTGGAGATAATTAGAGACAAGCCGGATGGCGTGGAAGTAATCTTTACCGGGCGCTATGCCCCACCTGAGGTTATTAACGCAGCCGACCTGGTAACAGAAATGGTAGAGGTCAAACATTACTTCCAGAAGGGAGTGCGTGCCCGGGATGGGATTGAGCGCTGATAGCTCACCTGATGCAGGCACCAATTGCTGATGTCCACGACAAAAAATCAACCACAGAAACCGGGCCGTATGTCGGGCAGAGAGCGCGTTCTAGCGGCACTTAACGGGCAGCCAGTTGACCGTATACCATTTACACCGTTGTTTGACCCATATACACTGCTGGGTCTGCCCGAAGAGCTTACCGGTGATACATCTATTAACATCTACCACCCTAGAAGGCAGATAGCCGCTCTAAAAGCACTGGGATGTGACTTGCTGATTCGTGGCGTTGCCACTACCGTAGCTTTCTCAGCTAGTGCGCCTCAACTACAGGGACTGGGAGCATTTGCGCCACCGGTCGAAGCCAAAACAGAGCTCAAGGATGACGAGCTTCGCGAAATCCTGACCACCCCGGTGGGAACCCTGACAGGGATATGGAAATTCACCGATAGGGTAGGCACAATTCCCCACTTTGTTAAATACGTGGTGAACAACCATGAAGAAATGGAGGTCTTCCACTATGCGGTGGAACATTTCAGTACAGAGCCGCCGCAGCCCAGATATGACAAATTCCTAAAAATAGATGAGCTTCTGGGAGATGAAGGACTGCCTACGGCTTCAATGTTCAATTCACCTCTTATGCACCTTATCGAGTTTGTATTTGGATTAGAGAACACCTACATATTGCTAAATGATTACCGTGACGAATTTGAGGATATCCTGGAAAAGATGCATGCTGCACAAAGGCGGCATGTGGAAGCGCTGGCTGCCAGTCCGGCACCGGTTGTAATCCAATATGAGAACACATCGAGCACCCTTCTGTCTCCAAAAATATTTCGTCGTTACTGCTTGCCCTATCTCAACAATTACGCAGACATCCTGAGAGCAGCCGGCAAGATATTTCTGATACATATGTGCGGTAAATTACACGCCATGGTGGACGACATCAACCAGGGTCACTTCAACGGTATCTGCGATATAGCTCCCCTGCCTACTGGCGACCTGCCTCTGGATGAAGCCGCTGCCAGACTACCCGGAAAGGTAGTCATTGGCGGTATCGACGCAACCACCTATATTTGTCAGGATGCTGAATTTGTCAAAATGGAAGTGTCAAGCCTTATCGAGCGCATAAAACCGTTTAACGGGGTACTGCTGGGTAGCGGGGACGTGACACCACGCGGTGCATCAGTCGAGAATTTCCGAATAATACGCAGTCTGGTGGATACACTAGGAACCTATACCTAGCTTGCTCAATGCTTTATTAACAGCCACCATATTCTCAATCAGCGTTTCTTTCGGTAGCTCACACGCTTCTGCTGTAAAGGTATTATTGACGTGGCTAGCTTGTGTATGCACCGTACTCCTGGAGCATCTCCCACATTGCCATGATATTCTCCGGCGGTACATTACCCTGTACATTATGAACTGCTGCGAACACGAAACCACCGCCGGGCATCAGGTCATACAAACGGCGTTTTACATCTTCGCGTACTTCTTCAGGGGAATGGCTCTCATCAAAGACACGCTGCGTATCCACACCCCCACCCCAGAAAGTCAGGTCCCTGCCGTATTCCCGCTTGAGCTCAGCCGAATCCATACCAGCCGCACTAACCTGCACGGGGTTGATGATATCCACCCCGATATCTATCAGGTCTGGTATTACTTTTCGAATGGAACCACACGAGTGGAAGAATATCCTGGCACTGCTCCGAGAATGGATATAGTCAAACATTTCCTTATGGAATGGCTTGAGATAATTTCGATATGAACCTGGCGAAATCAACATATTATCCTGGCCGGCAAAGTCGTCAGCCATCTGAACTATATCAATCTTATCGCCCAAGATATCAAACATTTTCCCCCAGTAAGCCAACTGCATATCCATATAGCGGTGCAATATCTTTTTAGATAGTGTTGGATTACCAATAAAGTCGGCATAACCATCCTTATAACCGCGCGTCCACAGGTACAGCTCGAAAATACCGGCCGAAATATTTCCCACAACCAGCGTCCGCTGTTCCTCATGAATCACCCTATCGGCTATCTCCCTTAGACCGGCAAAACGAGCGGGGTCAGTCGGGTCTGGCAATACATATTGTTCCACATCCAACTCACTAATATCACCGCTCAGGGGGTGATGGAACATGTCGTAATACCAGCCACCAACCTTGGGCATGCGCCATCCAATTTGATATTCATCGTAGAAATAGGCATACTGGCCTCCTTCCATATCCCTGGTCTCAATCTGGAAATTGGAGGAGGAGCGCGGCGAAATATTCTTAACATCCACTCCCAGGCGCTCCATTACATCATTGTCAACCCGGGCTAGCTGTTGAATAACGTCTACGATAGTAGGCTCAATAAGCGGCAATCCCAGATAATCACGTAGTGCCCGATAGGCTTTCACATGAATACCGCTCACCACCGTCCCGCCGAGGTCAAACGGAACCCGGTCTGGTTCCTTGTGCTCCAGGGCAGCCAGTACCCGTTCCCGCGAATTCATTTCTCTCTTCCCGACCACAATCTCATATTCTAGGTTCTCCACATTGCTATGTCAATCATTGCCCACGCGGGTGCCATCCACAAGGGCATACAGTTGACAGGAGTGGACTAGTAAGCTATTGTTTTAAAAACTGTGCGGAAGGACATTATGGAGAAGGTAATAGAGCAGATTAAGGATTGTATACTTAGTTTTGACCGGGGTTCTATTAATGAAAGGGTTCAGGAGGCTCTCGATGCCTCCATAGAACCGCAGAGAGTCCTCAACGAGGGGATGATTGCCGCTATGGCTGAGGTCGGCCGGCTATTCGAAGAGGGAGAGTTCTTCGTCCCTGAGATGCTGGTCGCAGCGAGAACGATGCAGACCGGACTGACGCTCCTCAAGCCGCAACTCGTTCAAGCAGGTGTGAAGTCAGCCGGCAGGGTTGCGCTGGGTACTGTTAAAGGCGACCTGCACGACATTGGCAAGAACCTGGTCGGCATGATGCTGGAAGGTGCCGGTTTCGAGGTGATTGACCTCGGTGTGGACGTTCCACCGGAGAAATTCGTTGAGGCGGTGCAATCCGCAGACGTGAGAGTTATAGGCCTGTCAGCACTGCTTACCACGACAATGCCCAATATGAAATCCACTATCAGTGCTCTCAAGGAAGCCGGCCTTCGTAATAATGTCAGGGTAATGCTTGGCGGAGCACCAATTACCGATGCCTATGCTAAGGAAGTTGAAGCCGATGGTTACGCACCGGACGCAAGTCGTGCGGTAAAGCTGGCCAAGTCACTGCTTATCTAGTTTATGTCAACTAAAGTTTGGAGCATAGTACACCAACCCAAGTCACCTTCATGTCAGTCCAGGGGCGTTTCACACTTTCCCAGTGTATTTAAGAGGCCGTTTTAAGACCAGGAACTATCTGTTTCCAGTCGATGGTTACTTATGCCTTTAACCCCAAAGTGGTTTATAATTGGGGTTAAACTGCCTTCTATCAACACACCAGCGAGGTCACCGAGTATGCAGACCGCAGATAATCTGAAGGCGATATTGCAAAGGATAGACGTGAGATGATACAAGACCTGCAGAAACATTGAGGGGGCACTCATGATAATTGGCGTAATCTCTGATACGCACGTTACAACTTTTGATGAGATTCCAGATACAGTCCTCAAAGCCCTGGCCAGAGTAGACCTCATTGTCCACGCCGGGGACTTCACTCAAAAGGCTGTGCTGGACGGACTCGGGACAATCGGAGAGGTTAAAGCCGTTACCGGCAATATGGACTCAGGCGAATTAAAGAGAATATTGCCGCAGAAGGAGCTATTTGTAGCTGGTGGTAAGAAAATCGGGCTGACGCATGGCTCAGGAGCACCCTGGGGAATAGCTGACAGGATACGAGGGATATTTTCAGGTGTGGACCTCATCATCTACGGACATTCCCATGAGCCCTGGAATCAGTCTATCCAGGGAATCCTTATGTTCAATCCAGGCCGTGCCAGGGACTCGTTTGGGCTGATACGCATCAACAAAGAGGTAAAAGGAGAGATAATAAGAGTTTGAACAACCTCCTCTCTACCGCTTAATCACCGAACTTAGATTGTACAAGCAGCCACAAAGCACAACCTACAGTGATTATTGACATTTCGGCGGGGAACGGCCTATTATTTGTGCAGAAAAAGGAGGTGGTCAGGTGAACAATAAGATATGTACTGCTGCTGAAGCTATGGCTGATATCCATGATGGAGACCACGTTATCGCTCATGTTTGGGGGGCCAGTGGAACACCTGGCTACCTGTTTCGTGCTCTCGTTGAGCGTGGGGTAAAAGACCTCACCTTCTACTGTAACAACTTCCTCCCCAGCGCACCCGGCCTCAAGGAGCTTGGGCTCCCTGACTCCGGTGTACCCATACTTCTCCCTCAGCTCAAGAAGATAGTATCCGCGTTCATAGGCGCTCGGGCATTCAGGGGCTTAGGTGAAGAGGATTTCCTTGGCGAATGGGTCAGGAGCGGACAGCTTGAGATAGAGGCAACCACGCACGGTGTTTACATGGAAAGACTCCATGCTGGTGCCGCCAGGCTGGGTGGTTTCTACAGCCCGATCGGTATCAATACTATTATCGAGAAAGGAAGGGAGAAAAGGGTTATCGACGGCAAGGAATACATCTTTCAGACGCCGTTTCGCCCTGATGTTGGACTCATCAAGGCTGAGAAGGCAGACAAGCTGGGGAACCTCGTCTACCATGGTACATCCAGGGGTAGTAACCCGATTATTGCCACGGCATCCAGGCTTAATATTGTTGAAGTGGACGAAATAGTCGAGGTTGGTGAGCTGGACCCGGAAATGATAGTCACGCCAGGGATATACA
>CAZXWQ010000004.1:13844-17716 GCA_964644545.1 uncultured Dehalococcoidales bacterium
ATAGTCGAGGTTGGTGAGCTGGACCCGGAAATGATAGTCACGCCAGGGATATACATCGACCGCATTGTCATGATTCCAGATGATGACCCAGCCAGTCCCAAGCGAAAGAAAGAGATACTTGAAATGGTCCTTGGCAACGAGGAAATTCGTGAATTACTGTTTGGTGCCAGCGAGGGAGGACAACAATGAAAGAGAGACTGACCGAAGAACTAATAGCAATGAGGGCAGTCAAGGAGCTTAAGCCCGGTGATTACTGCAACCTGGGTATAGGTACTCCCCAGCTATGTGCCTCGCATGTGCCCCAGGGTATTTACGTTCAAACTGAGAATGGTGCCCTTGGCTTTGGACCGCTGGTAACCGCTGATGACTGGGAAAAGCTTGATACTGACCTCATAGATGCTGGCGGGAGGTTCTTTTCCTCTGCCCCGGGGATGAGTTTCTTCGATATGCTCACCTCCTTCAATATGATAAGGAGCGGCCGCCTGACTACTATTTTGGGTGGACTCCAGGTTTCAGAAAAGGGTGACCTGGCCATCCATAGCATGAGCGAGGATGACCCGTACCCCCAGATTGGCGGGGCTATGGACCTCGCCTGGGGAGCCAAGAGGCTGATTGTTGCCATGGCTCATAATTCTAAAGACGGCACCCCGAAAATAGTAAAGGAGCTCACTCTACCGCTTAGTGCCAGGGAGTCCGTTGACCTTATCATAACCGACCTGGCGGTTATTGAGGTAACGCCTGATGGACTTCTTCTCAAAGAGTTTGCTCCCGACTGGACTCCTGAGGAGGTTCAATCCCAGACAGGTGCCCGACTCCTTGTGGCTGAGGATGTCAAAGAGGTCGAGTTCTAGCTGGACCGGCAATCTTTCAACCTGCGTTTTTAACCAGGCGTGGAGCAGTAATGCCACCTTGCCTATTTTACTACTGACCAGCCGGCTGTGGATAAAAAAGATAGGAGACATGAACTATGAATATTATTCTGGTAATCTTCGACTCGCTTCGTAAAGACTGCGTAGGAATATATGGTTCTCCTCCCTGGGGAAAGGTGTACACCCCGCATTTCGACGCTTTTGCTAGGGAATCGTTAGTCATGAACAGGGTATTACCGGAGACGCTCCCCACGCTGCCGGCACGGCGCGCTATCTACACCGGCCGACGGGTGTATCCCTTCCACAACGGGAACTTCCACCTGCACGGTGATTTTGTGGGCGCTCCCGGCTGGGGACCTATCCCCGAAGACCAGCGGACACTGGCTGAGATACTGAGAAGAGCCGGGTACCGCACCGGTCTGATTGCAGACGTCTATCACATGTTCAAGCCCTCAAAGAACTTCTGGCGCGGTTTTCACCAGTGGACATTCCTGCGGGGCCAGGAGACAGACCCCTCACGCTCCGGGCCACGCCTTACACAGGCCGAAATCGACCACTGGCTCCCAAAAGAGATACAGAATGAGTGGACTATCTTCTTCATCCAGCAGTGTATCATGAATATTCACGGCCGCACTAAAGAGGAGGACTACTTCGCCCCACGCGTACTGAAAGAAGCAGCACTGTGGCTGGAGCAAAATCAGGACGCAGACAAGTTCTTCCTGACCGTCGAATCCTTTGACCCGCACGAGCCCTGGCTTATACCGGAGCACTACCGCAAGCTGTACATAAAGGAAGAGGGGCCGGAGCAGGTTATCTCCTGGTATAGGGACGTGCCTGAGGTAGACAGGAAACTCATCGAGCGCACGCAGATGAACTACAGTGGAGAGGTCACCATGTGTGACCACTGGTTTGGATATTTAATGGAAAGACTGCAAGCGCTCAACCTGCTCGATAACACGATGGTGATACTCACCTCTGACCACGGTCATTCCATCGGCGATGGAGACTATCTGGGCAAACGGGGATACCCATCATCCCCTGAGGTGTATGATATACCCCTGATGCTCCGTTTCCCCGAAGCAAAATACGCCGCCACAACCAGCGATATGTTTGTACAGCACCATGACATTACAGCAGCCATCCTTGAGATGGCTAACGCCAAACCACCGACGGAAATAGACGGGATTTCATTCCTGGGGGACGCAATTGACGGTAAGACCGGTCAGCGCGACCACGTGACCGTGGGTTGGGGGTCGGCGGTAACCGTGATAACGGACAGGTGGTGGTTTAACTGCAAGGTCGATGGCACCGGGGTGCTCCTCCATGACCTGAAGACTACCCAACCGTTCGCCAAAAATGTTGCCGAGGATAATCCGGACACCGTTAACCACCTTTTCACACTGGCTCAAGATGATGCCGGGGGAAGCTTCCCGGACTGGCTGATGGAAATCGCCAGAAATCAAGCCGATGCCCCGGGCTGCAGCCCGCTGGCAGCACGAGCCTAGAACAATATTATCAACGGCTTTATATTCTATCGGAAGTATTTACCGCACAGTTAGAGAATAGCAATTATCAGCTGGGAGGACGAATATGAGTTTCCCGGGAGATTTTATGTGGGGGGCGGCTACGGCGAGCTACCAGGTTGAGGGCGGCGCCTACGAGGACGGCAAAGGGCTCTCGGTCTGGGACATGATGTGCCGGCAACCGGGTAAGATATGGGAAGGCAATACGGGTGATATAGCCAGTGACCACTACCACCGCTACCAGGAAGACGCCCGCCTGATGGGTGAGATTGGACTAAAGGCCTATCGCTTCTCAATTTCCTGGCCTCGCGTCCTGCCCGACGGTGCAGGTAAGGTTAACCAGAAAGGGCTGGACTTCTATGACCGGCTGATTGATGCACTTCTGGAGAACGGTGTGCAGCCATGGGTGACCCTATTCCACTGGGACCACCCCTATGCCCTTTACCTGCGTGGCGGCTGGTTAAACCACGATAGTTCAGACTGGTTCGCCGAATATACCCGGGTCATCGTTGATAAACTCTCCGACCGCGTATCTCACTGGATGCCACTGAACGAACCACAGGTATTCGTTGAACTGGGGCATCACACCGGACAGCATGCCCCCTGTCTTCAGTTGAGCCTCACTGATGTTCTTATGGCGGCCCACAACTCACTCCTGGCGCACGGGAAAGCAGTACAGGTAATCCGTACGCGAGCCAAGACCAGGCCAGCTATCGGGACGGCGCTTATGGGCGTTACCACAATGCCAGCCACAGACAGTCCCGAAGACATTGAAGCAGCCCGTACACGAATGTTCTCCGTATGGAATAAGAACTGCTGGAACAACACATGGTTTGCCGACGCGATGATACTGGGCAAATATCCGGAGGATGGCGTGAAACGCTTTGAAAGCGAGATGCCCAACACACCTGATAAAGACATGAAGACCATCTGCCAACCGCTTGACTTCTATGGGGTAAACATATACGAGGGAAGGGTTATTCGTTCTACCGGCGATGGTGGCTCTGAATCGGTAAAAGGTCCCGATGGTCCCCCGCTCACCACTATGGAACGGCGGGTGACACCGGAAGCACTCTACTGGTGCCCCCGCTTCTTCTTTGAACGGTACGAACTACCCATCGTCATCACCGAGAACGGCATGGCTAACTGCGACTGGATTCACCGCGACGGCAAGGTGCATGACCCGCAGCGAGTCGACTACCTCGCCCGCTACCTCAGCGAATACGGGCGCGCCATCGACGACGGTGTTGTAGCCAAGGGTTACTTTCTCTGGACAATTATGGACAATTTCGAGTGGGCATACGGTTACAGGCAGCGGTTTGGCATTATCTACGTGGACTACGCCACAGGCAAGCGCACTCTCAAAGACTCCGCTTACTGGTATAAAGATATAATTGCGTCCAATGGGGATATTCTTACGGATTCATAAGGAAAGCTGAGTTTGTAAAAGGAACCAGCATAACACGGGGTACTCTGTACC
>CAZXWQ010000004.1:17816-20221 GCA_964644545.1 uncultured Dehalococcoidales bacterium
ATAAGGAAAGCTGAGTTTGTAAAAGGAACCAGCATAACACGGGGTACTCTGTACCGCCCGCCAGGTTTCAGGTTGCAGGAGGTAAAACATATGGAGCCAATTAACCTTAAACCCGTCTATTCTACTTCACAGCTCCCGGGGAAATGCTTGAAATGCTTAGCTGAGAAAAAACTGGATAGCTGCCTTCGACTCCTGCTGGTAACGGAAGGAGAGAGCAGTGAGACGCAGGAAAGATATGCTGCCCTGCTATCTTTCCTGCAAGCACCAGAGTCAGAAAAACTACGGAATGAAACAGAAAAGTACCTCGCTGAGGGTAAAGAATTTAATGTCCAAATATACTATCAAGAGGGTAAGCTCAAATGTGAGTTGCGGCTGGAGGGAGAAGAATAGATGAAAATTGATGAAGCGGTACAACTCTATCTTGATGGCAGATTAACCAATCTAATGAAGCGCTGACACTAGTCATTGACTGCTGTCACTATTTGTCCACATTGCTCACTTTACTGTCGCTCTGGTAAGCCGACAACTGTATAGAAGCAGATTAGATACAGACCTGGAATACAGCCTTCAATTACCGCCAACAATCGCATTTTGGTTCGTGGTGTGCTCCTAATAGAAGGTTGACTCTAGACCGAAATATTGACTTCTGGTAACCTATAAGCTAGGATAGAGACAAGGAAATTTCACCAGTTGGGGTACACATAGCCAGGAAAAGCGTATTTAACCAGCCCAACCCTGGATGATTATTTGAGGGGGTGATGTTACGGCCAATCCATATAGAGTATTAGGCTTAGGACTATGCCTGGCGGGCACAATATTTGCACCCCTGTCATACTTTATTATTGATTCTGTCCCACTAACTGCCACAGGAATATCCGCAATCATGATTGGCTTCACCTGCATTGCTCTGGCAAACACACGACCCTATATTTCACCAGAAGCCTGCGAAGTAATACTCAAGACCGGGATGGAAAATACCGCAGCGCTGCTTGAAGAACTGGGGTTAAGAAACAAGGCGGTATATCTGCCATCGGCCATGAGGGATGGTCACCCACAAGCCCTGATACCACTGGTGGATACAAGAGATATTCAGCAAATCAGGAAGAAAATCCCGGGGCGATTAATAGTCAGATACGGCGTTAATCCGGATGACATGGCAATTGCAGTTACAACTCCGGGGAGTATTAATATTGACATGCTGGAGACAAAGCCGGGACCAACATCAAGAGAAATTGAGGCCGCGGTGACCTACATTTTGACAGGGTTACTGGACCTGGCCAACTCGGTCACTGTAAACCTATCCGACGCTCAGGTGCAGGTAGATATCAACGGACCCAGGTTGCACTACGAGGATATCTGGTATTATCGCTGTCTCGGCAGCCCGATAGCGTCAATAGTGGCTGCTATATCAAGTGAAGCCCTGGGAAAACCCATTAGAATACAGGAAGAAAACTACAGCAAAGGAAAAAGCAGGATTATACTCGAGGTATTGTCTTGAGGATATACAATAAATACATAGTATCTCTGGCACTGGCGGCTTGCTTGATAAATACACTGCTAGCCTTCTCCGGTCAGGATGACCTTGCCATCTACTTCATCATTAATATCATTGCCTATCTGATAATTACGCTGCTCTATGCGTACCTCAATCCCAGGGCAAGGAAAGCCCTTAATACTATTGCTACCGTATCATTCGCTGGCTTCATGGTGATAGTAGTCTTCAAAGCGATAGAAATCTGGTCAGGCAGATGATGTTTTTCCAAAATTTGCATAAAATCACACCGGTAGCCATTGCATGTGTGCTTATTTCCTGTACAATAAACACTTCGGTATTTGCTGCCACGCCTCACGAGAATCCAGAAACAGCCAAACAGGTGTTTAGCATTGTTTCCTTATTGCAGTATTGCTCCGGGGCACTGGATTTTGCATTGAAGGGAGAGCCAGAGGAGGTTGAAGCGAGGCTGGAAAAGTTGCGTTTTGCCAATGTTCCTCCAGAACTGGAAGAGGCAATCAACTCTTTCGGTAACTCCACTGTTTCCCTGTCTTACCTGATAGCGAGTATTGAGGAATACTCAAGCAGACTGAGGACACTTGCCAGCCAATATCGATTTGAAGAAGCTACTCAGTTGGCAGACGAAATCTATTCCAGGCTATCGCAGGGAAATTATGAGCTAGAACGAGGTATTGAGGAAGCCACTGGCATCATTGGCAGGTGGTTTAAGCTACCTTCCGCTCCAGAAGGAAGCAGTCTTAAAAAGTCATACAATGAAGTGCTGGAGAAGACAGAGAGAATACGAGATATACTCGATTTGCATGAAGAAATCCTGGCAAATACGCTGCAAGAAGCAACACCAGTAGAAGTACTAAACCCTACCAGTGTTACCCTCAAAGTAGAGCCAGTGTTC
>CAZXWQ010000004.1:20321-23181 GCA_964644545.1 uncultured Dehalococcoidales bacterium
ACCAGTAGAAGTACTAAACCCTACCAGTGTTACCCTCAAAGTAGAGCCAGTGTTCAATTTCGTGGGGGATAATATCCACTTCCGGGGCATGTTAACCTCCAGTAGAACAGGCCTTTCCAGACGGAAGATAGACATCCTCCTTAATGGCTCCCCTATTCTCACCGTGACAACCGAAGCGAGCGGATATTATCAGGGTACTTTACAGGTGCCATACTGGTATATACCTGCGATTGACCTGCAGGCGCTATATTACCCCAGGGATGAGGATACGGGATACTACATATCTTCCCTGAGCCCGGTGGTAAAGCTGGCGGTCTTATATTATGAGGCCAAACTTGAAGCTATAGTAGAGGATAAAGCTTATCCCGGCCTGGAAACCGTTGTCACCGGGAGATTTGATTATGGTGGGTCCCCGCCGCCCAGGGAGAGGAAGGTTGAAATTTATCTCGATGATGTGCTTACTGCTGAGGTCAGCGCAGTAGAGGAGTTCTCACAAAAGATAAAACTAGCCCCTGAACTGGAGGTAGGCAAACATATTATTACCATATCTGCAGGACCGGCCGGGAAGTATGCGCCGGTAGTCGCCAGCACCACTCTTAATGTAACCAGGGCAACCCCTATCTTTGATATCAATGCACCCACGGTAGCAATGGTACCTGGGCGAACCAACCTGGGAGGCAAACTATACTCGGAGGTCGGGCCACTGAGTGGAGCTCTGGTCAGGATGGGACTGGATGAATCCCAGGTTGAACTGGTAAGCTCTGAGGATGGCACTTTCGAGACGGAAATCAAGGTGGGGATGGGGTTTGGTTGGATAGGTTCAGAAGGCCTGGAAATACAGGTTGTTCCTCAGGAGCCGTGGCATAGCGCTCTTATCACCACCAGGAATATTGTTGTTATCAACATGGTGAACTGTGGCGGCATACTTATCATTCTTATATTGCTCGGCATATTCTTACCCGGAAGATTGAGACTCAGAGTCATGGCATACTCATGGCGAAGAGCCAGGCCCACGGTTGCAATAACTCAACCCGAACCTGCCCCGGCATATCCTGAGACTGTGCTCTCTTCTTCCCTGCTTGAAGAAAGCAATGAAACCGCTGGGGAACCCCGAGCCAGAATCTTCTACTGGTATCGCCTGGCTGTCAGACTGGCTCAGAGAATCACCAATGCCTTGTTTAAACCTCAGCAGACATTAAGGGAATTTACCAGAGAAACCGGCAGAGCACTTGGACCGGCGACTGAATACTTCCTCGAGTTTACCAGAATGGTAGAAAGGCTGCTCTACTCCCGACATGGAGCTACGGAGGAGGATGTTGAGAGGAGTAAACAACTGTCCAATAAAATAGAAGAGGGTCTAAAAGGTGAAGGTTTCTAGCACGCTAGTTATCGTTGTGGTTCTAATATCGGTAATCTCGTTGCTCTGCATATGGTTTTTCCCCTCGATACAGGACTTTATGGCCAGCAATGCCATGTGGAACGGGATAAGACACTTCTGTAGAGAATTCAATACCGATAATATTGAGTCCCTGGGCGAACTTCCCACTACCCCGGAAGAGACTACCCTGGTGGTTATCCCCTATCTTCAGTACACTAATGAAGAGTTATCAATGATAAAGCGGTTTGTTAACGAAGGTGGTTCCATATTGCTGATGGACGATTATGGCTACGGGAATAGCGTTCTGGCATACCTCGGCCTCAGTGTTCGTTTTACCAATAAGCCCCTGCTTGACCCCCTTTTCTGCTATAAAAATCAGCAGCTACCCAAAATAGTAGACCTTGCCTCCGAGGCAAAACAAAGCGGTATAGACACTATAGTGCTTAATCACGCCACAACACTAACCAGTGTTGCACAGACAGAGATTATAGCCTGGTCTTCCACCACCAGCTTCCTGGACACAAACGAGAATGAGTCATGGGACGAGAGCGAGCCCAAGGGGCCATTCCCGGTAGCGGCAAGGTTACACTGTGGTAAGGGGAAAGTCACCATTGTATCCGACCCCAGTATTATGATAAACAGTATGGCGGGAAGGGACAATAATTACAGTTTTATCAGATATCTGATTATCAATAAGGACATAAAGGAGAGGATTCTTGTCGATAGCTCACATCTTGTAAAAGCCCCCCTCGATGTATCGAAAACAAGGCTGACTAGCCTGCGGCAAACACTATCCACTCCATATCCGCTGCTAGGCCTTGTAGCTATAATATTTGTAGTAGTTTCCAAATATACACTAAATACAGGAGAGACCAGTGGCTGATATTTATAAGATTTCTGACTTATATGGGAGGATACTAACCGAAATCTCCAAGGTAATCATTGGCAAAGGCGAGATTGAAGAGACCCTTATACTTGCTCTCGTCGCCGGGGGTCATGTACTTATAGAGGGACTACCGGGTACTGCCAAAACGAAGCTAGCCAAAACCTTTGCCGAGGTAATCAGCGGGGAGTTTAAGAGGATACAGTTTACCCCGGATATGATGCCGGCCGATGTGACCGGCTTCTACATCTACTCCCCGGATGGTGCTTCCAGATTCATTGAGGGCCCAATCTTCGCCCATATTATACTAGCCGATGAGCTCAACCGGACTACTCCCCGCACTCAGGCGGCACTGCTTGAGGCCATGCAAGAATACCAGGTTACTATAGAGGGGAAAACATATTCCCTGGCAAAGCCCTTTATGGTAATAGCCACGCAGGTTCAATCAGGGGGAGAGGGCACTTATCCGCTCACCGACGTTCAAATCGATAGATTCTTACTCAGGGTCACCAGCGAGTATTCCTCAAAAGAACAGGAGATGCAAATAATAAGCAATATTGACATTATTGATGAACCCAATATCATCTCAGTAACCACCA
>CAZXWQ010000004.1:23281-29625 GCA_964644545.1 uncultured Dehalococcoidales bacterium
AAAGGTATATGTAGCTGGCACCTTAATAGCAGCTACTATACTTTCAAGCCCCGCCCTGTCATTTATCCCTATTCTGCTACTTGTTTCCTACCTGTTCTTCTGGCGGTGGCCAATCAGGGCGACAATCCATCTATTGACGGACTATTTTATGTTCTTCGCCATCGCCATATTGTTAGCGCCGTTTGTCGGCCCTTATTTTTCCACATTGATTTCCTTGCCCGTATTAGGCCTGATTATGAGCAACCTGGAAGAAACCACCGGGTCATTCCCACGCCGAAATACCAGATATGCGCGCAGTCCAACAAGCAGCGGCATTGCCCTTCCCCTGATGGCAATTCTGGTACTCTGCGTCTCCTTGCTATTCGGCAACTTATCCCTCCTTATAGCAAGCGTTACTGTAATCGCATACTTCGGAATTCTAGGTGTAGTGATAGTTCGAAGGTTACCTTTGAAGCCGGTGACGGCAATTCAGGTCCGGCAGCGAATGGTAGCAGGGACAAAGGACCGTCTCCATATTGAATTGACCACTGAGATTAAAATAGGCGGGACTCTATTTTTGGAATCACCCTATGAATGGCTGAAGGTAGAGCCCAGCATATTACCGCTAAAGGAGAAGACACTGGTAACAGAGGTGTCTCTCTCGCCGCCGTTATCAGGCCCATCGATAATCAAAATCAAGGCACATGCCACTGACCGCTGGGGTCTGGTCCAAACCAGGTTTGAGCTGGAACCGATAAGCCTTTATGTTATACCCAGGGCAAGATATGCCGCCTGGTTGGCCAGAAGGTATTTAGCTGAGACCAAAGCTGGAACACTACCACTGATGTCCAGCATAGGCGCATTGAGACCAATCTATGGGTTAAGGAGAGGAGTGGAGTATTACGGAAGTCGACTATATCAATCAGGGGATAGCCTTAAGAATATAGACTGGAAGCACTCGGTAAAGTACGACGAATTGATAACCAAGGAATTAATGGAGTTCTACGGTCAGCCAGCCATAGTCTTGATAAACCTTGCCGTTGCTGATGCCGAGGAAGCAGATAAGCTCGGATATAATATCATCGTTACAGCTATATCACTGGCACAGCAAAATATCCCGGCAGCATTAGCCGCATACGACCAGGAGCATGTCAGGCTGACCACCACCACACTTCAGCCGCGGCAACTCTTACTCCAATCTCTTGCGATTGCCCAGGAAGTCGCCATATTCAGCAATCCAGTAAAATACCTGGACCCACCTGATGTTACCAGGCTAAGAGCTGATATAAGTCGTATCCAATTAGCAGAAAGCGAGGCATCCAGAGTACTTGCTCAATTACTACGGATGGAGTACGAAAGCCTCAGTAATAACGCCAGGTTCAGTCCGGCCTCAGTAGCTCTCTCTATAGCCCTTGATAAGGCAGGCAAGCAATCCGGCATATTAGTTATCTCACAGCATAATCACGATGCAGAGGCGCTTGCCTTCAATACATTTAGCTTGACCAGAAAGGGAAATGCCGTAATTAACATATAGAAAATACATAAAGGAGTGGAGCAATTTGAGCCCCTAATATGACTGATATATCACACAACACAAAATGTGCCACCAATCATTCAGCGTGATGATTGAGCGCTTGACAAGCACCAGCCGAGGTGGTATAATCCTGCGCTAGTTACACTTGTGTTGACCTGGCATAGCAAAGGCATGTAAAATAAGGGAGGATTGAAACACGGGGACTTGCTTTCAGCACTAATGAACATCTAAGCCCCCATGTGCACTGTAGGACGATGACAACAGAAACTAACGGCAAAGTACTGGAAGTCAATGACTTAAGAACCTATTTTTACACTCAGGAGGGGGAGGTCAAGGCAGTTGATGGGCTTTCCTATTATGTCAACAAGGGAGAGAGTATAGGTCTGGTCGGTGAAAGTGCCTGCGGCAAGAGCGTAAGTGCCCTCTCAATACTGCGCCTTATTCCCTACCCACCTGGCATTATTGTCGGTGGTGAAATTGTGTTCCAAGGCAAAGACCTGCTGAAGGCTACCGAGGCAGAAATGCGCCATATCAGGGGCAATGAAATTGCTATGATATTTCAGGAGCCGACTACTTCACTAAACCCGGTGCTAACCGTCAAACGCCAGATATCTGAGGCGCTAGAACTGCACCGTAGCATGGATAAGAACGCATCACTTGAGGAAACCATCAGACTACTAAAACTGGTTGGAATCCCCGATGCAGAAAGACGAGCTGGGGACTATCCTTTCCAGTTTAGCGGGGGAATGCAGCAGAGGATAATGATTGCCATGGCGCTAAGCTGCGACCCGGCGGTGCTAATTGCCGACGAGCCAACTACCTCAGTCGATGTTACCGTTCAAGCGCAGCTTCTAGAGATACTCGCTGACCTCAGAAACCGGCTAGGCACAGCCGTAATTATTATAACCCACAACCTGGGAGTAGTTGCCCGGTATGTTGACCGGGTTAATGTGATGTACGCCGGGCGGCTTGTCGAGACAGCCCCCACAGATGAGCTTTACGGTGACCCCAAGCACCCATATACCATAGGTCTTCTGGCATCAGTGCCGCGTCTGGACAGCGAACGAAAAGAGAGCCTGAGGGTTATTCAGGGTCTACCTCCCAACCTGGCCCGCTTGCCCGGAGGGTGCTCCTTCCATCCTCGCTGCGAATATGCTATGCCTCAGTGCCGGGAAGAGATGCCTCAGCTAGAAAAAGTGGGGGAAAACCATTACCGCGCTTGCTTCCTTGACGTAAATAAACTGAAGAAAGAATAAGACAAGTGAGGGCTCTGCAATAATGGATAATGATCACCTCGTCGAAGTAGAAAATATGTTTATGTGGTTCCCTGTAACGGCCGGTGTCTTACAGAAGAGGGTAGCTGACGTAAAAGCGGTAGACGGTATAAGTTTTTTTATTAAGAGTGGAGAAACCCTGGGACTGGTGGGTGAAAGCGGTTGTGGTAAGACCACCACCGGGCGCTGTATACTCCAGCTTTATGAGGGTATGCAAGGCAGGGTGCTCTTCGAGGGGGTAGACCTCACCGAGCTCAAGCACGAACAGATGCGGAGAATGCGCCGCAATATGCAGCTAATTTTCCAGGACCCCTTTGCCTCGCTTGATCCCCGTATGACCGCTGGGGAAATAATTGGTGAACCACTAAAGGTCCACAACCTGGCCAAGGGCAGAGAATACAAAGACCAGGTTGCTGAGCTATTCAGGATGGTTGAACTTGAACCCTACATGGCAGACCGCTACCCTCACGAGTTCAGCGGTGGTCAGCGACAGCGTATCGGGATAGCACGCGCCCTGGCAGTAAGACCCAAATTTATTGTCTGCGATGAGCCAGTTTCAGCGCTGGACGTTTCAATACAGGCACAGATTATTACCCTTCTGGAAAGGCTCCGGGATGAGCTCAAACTTACCTATCTCTTCATCGCTCACGACCTTTCAGTCGTCCGTAACATTAGTGACCGGGTAGCGGTAATGTACCTGGGCAAGATTATGGAGATTACCAATAGTGATGAGCTTTATGCCAATCCGCTTCATCCCTACACCATAGCGCTGCTTTCCGCAGTCCCTATACCCGACCCCCAGGTCGACCGAACGCGGGAGCGGATTATCCTGACGGGTGATGTGCCCAGCCCGATTAATCCTCCCAGTGGCTGCAATTTCCACCCCAGGTGCCAAATGGCAATTGACCAGTGCAGTAAAGAAACACCAGAATTGAGACTCGTTGGTGAGGAGCATTGGGTCGCATGTCTCCGGGTTTAGCCTGCCATCTTCGGGGCAAGCAGGTCAGCCAAACGCCAGTAAAGCAACCCAGGCATATTACACATTTCATTAACAAGCTATTCACCTGATTTGTGGCAGCCTATTGAAACACTTGGTGAATTATCCCGTCTATTTAATAGGATTGAAAAAGCATGGTTAAGTCTACTAAAGCATTACGTGGCAAAAGGTCAGCAGGAAAGACCCCAGATTCAACTACTGAAGGTAAAGAGCAGAAGGGCAGAAGGCGGGGTCTTATTATTGCCTCGCTGATTCTCGCCGTAATCCTGGTAGTGGTCGGGGTTGGCTATTACCTTATCTACGTAAAGCCTTTCCAGACAACCGTAATTGTGGTTGGTGAAGACACCATCAACATAGGCTACTTCATCAAAAGAATCCGAATGGATATAGACGCTTCAGGAGACCCCAATGTAATGCTTGAGAGGCTTACCCACGAAATACTTATTAAACAAGGAGCACCGCGGTATGGCATTGAGGCCACTGAGGAGGATATTACTGACGCACTAAAAGAAATAGCACGTGGTGAGAGCGAAACAATCTCTGACAGTGAATTCAAGGAATGGTATCGCCAGCAGCGCAATGAAACTGAACTTACTGACTCTGAATACAGGGATATTATGCATATGCTCGTGCTAGCCCAAAGACTCCAGGAGTATCTGGCCGAGAGAGTGCCCACGGTGGCAGAGCAGGTACACCTCCATATCATTGTGCTGGAGTCATACGAAGATGCACTCGATGTAAAGGAAAAATTGGATGCAGGAGCTGTTTTCGCCGACCTTGCCCGCGAACTATCAATTGACGAGCAGACCGGGAAAGGTGGTGGTGACATAGGGTGGGTCCCGGTGGACATCCTGGAAGGTCCATTTGCATGGGCGGCACTTAACCTCGATATCGGGGAAGCAAGTGAGCCCCTGATGACCGGTGAAACGGCATTCTCTATCAGTATGATCTCAGAAAAAGCTGTTGCCCGAGAGCTGGATGACAACTCCCTGGAAATAATGAAAGCCAAGGCACTTCAGGACTGGCTTAATGAAGAAATGAGAAATACCAAAATAGAATTCCACGGCTTTAAAAATGGGTTTGATTCCGAAACCTATGCCTGGATAAAGTACCAGCTCGCCAAAAGAGAGGATTAACTACGGCGGGTAATAGCATTTTGCAGCCCTGATTATCAAGGTAGGTGGTGACAAGTGATACGTGTTCAAAACCTGACCAAGTATTACGGCGAACGTCTGGCAGTTGATGATATCAGCTTCAATGTAGAAAAAGGGGAAGTTATAGGTTTCCTCGGCCCCAATGCAGCCGGAAAGACCACTACCATGCGTATTATTACCGGGTTTCTCATGCCAACCCGCGGCGACATATGGGTAGCAGATTACAATATGATGACACACTCTCTCGAGGGACGCCGCTTCATCGGCTACCTGCCGGAGGCAATACCACTGTATACCGACATGACCACACGCGCCTACCTCGAGTTCTCCGCTAAACTCAAAGGCCTCGACAAACACAGGATAAAGACCCGAATTGAAGACGTGGTGGAAACGTGCGGCCTCGAAGAGTACATCGACGTGATTCTTGGAAAACTATCTAAGGGATTCCGGCAGCGGGTTGGTGTAGCTCAGGCAATCATCCATGAGCCAGAAGTATTAATTCTCGACGAGCCCACAATCGGCATCGACCCCATACAGGTGGCTATGACCAGAAGCCTCATCAAGGAGCTTGCGAAAGAGCATACCATTCTCCTTTCTACCCATATTCTGCCCGAAGTAAGCATGATTTGTGAGCGGGTGATTATCATACATGAAGGTAAGATTGTAGCTGAGGACCGAATTGAGAACCTGTCCTCTATTCTAACCGGCGTCAAACGTATCCGACTGGAGGTACAGGGTCCCGACAAGAAAATTGCCAGACGCCTCGAGCAAATAGACGGTGTTCAACAGGTGAAGCTTGAAGATTCCCACTTCATTATTGAATATCCTCCGGAAAAGGACCCCCGCCCCAAAATAATGGAAGCCATAGTCCAGGGAGGCTGGCTTCTGCTCTCCATGGGGGCTGTAGAGATGAGCCTTGAGGACATCTTCCTTGAACTAACCACCGAAGAGGAAGAAGAGGACGCAGAAGAGTGAGGAATATAGCTACTATTACCCTCAAAGAACTCAAGTCCTATCTGACCTCACCTATGTCCTATATAGTTACCTGCATTTTTCTGTTACTTACGGGAACCTTCTTTACTACCTACCTTGCCAGCACCCAATATTCTGATACCAGCATCAGGGGATTCGTGGAATCCAGCCAGGTCCTGTTGCTCTTGTTCACCGCAGTGCTCACCATGCGCCTGATTGCCGAGGAAAGAAAACTGGGCACCTGGGAACTGCTACTTACCGCCCCGGTAAGAGACACGGAGGTAGTACTGGGCAAGTTCCTCAGTAGCCTGGCTGTCCTGGTAACCATGCTGGTGCTTACCCTCTACTACCCTATCCTCCTGATAATCCTCGGCGACCCGGATATGGGACCAATTGGCACCAGCTATCTCGGGCTTTTCCTCCTGGGCAGTGCC
>CAZXWQ010000005.1:0-3168 GCA_964644545.1 uncultured Dehalococcoidales bacterium
CCTGCTAGCTGACTATCTTGAAGAATGACTCAGAACGGCTGGTAGCCACATCTATTACGGTGGGCACCGATGCCTTGAAGGCTTCCTTGATGGCTGGGGCCAGTTCCTCAGGCCTGGTTACGTTCACTCCCTGGCACCCGAAGGCACGAGCTATCTGGGCGAAGTCCGTCTCGGTAAACTCGCTGGCGATGATTTTCCCTCTTGGTGACTGGCCATCGCGAACCATGCCCAGGGCTGAGTTGTTCATCACCAGAAACACCACGGGTAACTGATACTGAACGGCGGTTGAGAGGATATGGGTTATCATGGCAAAGCCACCGTCGCCGGATACCGAAAGCACCGGCCTATCGGGGTGGAGGAGCTTGGCGGTGAGTGATGCGGGAGGACCCCAGCCCATCCCGGCAATACCACCGGGACAAAAGAGGGTGCGCACCTCCTTGCTCTTAAAGAAGTGAGCTATCCAGAGCCTGTTATTGCCGGCATCCAGTGTGATGATGGTCGAGTCGTCCACAGCCTCCTCAATCCCCCTGACAATACGCTGTGGGAGAAGGGGCGAGGCATCAGAGTACAGTTCGGGAGCCTCAAAGAAGTCCCCCTTGCTTTTCCTTTTTTCCAGCTCCTCAACCCTGTCTTTAGCTTGCGGTGCTTTTGCCCCTGACAGTCTCTTCAGGGTATCCACAATCTGACTCAGGACTATTTTTAAGTCGCCAACCAAGCCCATCTCTACGGGGTAGGTCCAGCCCGTATTCCTGGGGTCGATATCAATCTGAATAATCTGCTGTCGCGAGGGGTCTATGAACTGTAGATTTTCATTCTTGGTATCGCTGGGAGCAAGGCGGCAACCGGCGACCAGGATAAGGTCTGATTCAGCAATAACAGCGTTAGCCACTTTCTGACCAAAGGTGCCCATCATACCCAGCGCCAGGGGGTGGACCTCGGGGAATGCGCTCTTTCCCCGGTAGCTGGTTGCCACTGGAGCGCCGAGAAACTCGGCAAGCCCCTTCAGTTCGTCGTAGGCTCTTGAGGCGTGAACGCCGCTGCCGGCGATGACTACGGGATGCTGAGCATCGAGTAGAAGACGACCGGCCTTCTCAATTTCGTCTGCTGGCGCAGCACTGAGTGACTCTCTAATGTACCCGGCGGTGGGGTGGATACGGGGACTCTTATTAGGGTCAATCTCGCCAGTTACTGCATTATTGCGCATCACCACACTCGACGGTCCCGGCCTTCCGGTTGTGGCATGTTTTATGGCGAGCTGGACTCCACGTACCACTTCTTCAGGAGTTGTGGCATAGGTGGTGTACTTGCTCATCGAGCGCAGTATGCTTACTATATCAAAGGAGCCGTATTCACCGCTGCCCGATTGGTAGTTGCCGTGCTGGCTGAAACCGCCATCCGAGGTGTCGGTGAGGACGAGCATCGGGGAGCCGAAGAGGTGGCCTTCCAGGACACCGAAGCCGCCATTGGTGGCAATAAAGGCTCCCTGTCCCATCAGTACCCCGGGCTTTCCCGTCATCCGTCCATACATATCTGCCATGCAGGCGGCAGCCTGCTCGTGGCGGGTGAGGACTACCTTAATCTTGTCCTGCCTGTCGAAGAGGGCATTCCAGATGGGTATAGTGCCACCCCCTGGTATGCCGAATACATGGTCAATGCCTGCTTCGATGAGTACGTCGCATATCTTTTCGCTAGCTCTTGTCATGTCCTTATCTCCTTTATGTATGGAATAATGGACTGTTATGCCTGTAGTTGCGAGCCCGGATACCTCATGCTCTAGCGAGAAGGCTCCAGGACAAATATCTGCGTTGGTACGGGTAGTTCAATCCTTTGACACAGAGATGTTACTGGCTCCGATTTGCCTGGTCTGCAAAGCCCTTGACTGCCCCGTATCTGGTCTGTACAACTTGATTTCCTGTCCAGGATTTCACTGCCTTTTTCACGCTGAGATACTCCTTCCCGCAAATGTATCTTACTTGGCTAGGACGGTTAGGCTAAAACGTCTTCTCTCTCTTCGATTCCGGCTATGCTGCGGGCAAGTTCCTGTTTATGCTCCATATTTGTTTCACGCTCAATCATAATCTTTTGCGCCTGTGGTGAACCCGCGCCATGCATGGACTCCGTGCGGTAACTGGGTGCTACCAGACCAAAGCTCATAGCGTGGATAAGTGTCAACATGCGGTATCGGGCTTCTGTAGGTACCTCCGGGATGCCTTTGAGGTACTTGTCAATGTATTTCCCTATTACTGGATGCCTGAAGTCTTTTTCGGAGGGTGTGGTTACCAGTAGTCCGCCAGCGATGTCTTCGGCGAGGCGGCAAAGCTCGTAGGGAAACCGGGTAACATTGAGCTTACAGACGTTGGCTAGGAGTGTGTTAGCCTGGTAGTTACCGGCTGCAGTTCTCCAGCCCTCATAGGAGCAGGCTAATCCGCAGGCATGTATCGTTTCTGCAAGGTGAATCATCTCCCCGAGCTTGTCCCTTATGTGGGCAGCCCGTCGCACCCCGTTGTAGTCCGCTATTGATGCCGCTGCTCCGATGAGCACGTCACCTATGCCTGCTTTGCAGCCGCCGTAGCTCTGCCGGTGATAGGCAGCGAACCTTTCCACCAGCATGATGGAGAAGTCAATCTCCCCATCCATGAAAACCCTATCCCAGGGGACAAACACGTCGTCCAGGATTACCAGTACCTCCTGCCCGCCGAAGTTGTAGTTGCCGACATCGATGTCTCCCTCTTCAAGCTTGCGCGTATCGCATGACTGCCGCCCGTAAACCATGGTTACCCCTTCAGCGTCAGTTGGTACGGCACAGGTTACAGCATAGTCCTTGTCCGCCTCCCGCATTCGGAGAGTTGGCATAATAAGCATTTCGTGCGAATTAGCCAGTCCTGTCTGGTGTGCCTTGGCTCCTCTTATTATTATTCCGTCGCTCCTACGCTCAACCACGTGGACAAACATGTCCGGGTCTGCCTGCTCGCTTGGTGCTACCCCACGGTTGCCCTTGACATCTGTCATGGCGCCGGAGACACAGAGGTCATTCTCTTGAACATACTTCAACCATTCTTTGAACCTCTGGTGATAATCGGTATTATGTTGCTGGTCGATTTCATAGGTAGTGCTGAAGACGGCGTTCATGCCGTCCATGCCCACGCACCTCTGAAAGCAGCAGGCTGT
>CAZXWQ010000005.1:3268-13928 GCA_964644545.1 uncultured Dehalococcoidales bacterium
TGAAGACGGCGTTCATGCCGTCCATGCCCACGCACCTCTGAAAGCAGCAGGCTGTCCTCTGCCCCAGCGTCCTCTGTAACTTGACCTTCTTTACCAGGTCGTCGGTGCTTTCAAAGAGGGCATTAAACTTGTTGACCTTCTCTCCGGTGAGTTTCGAGTTGGCGGTTGCCAGTGCCTCGTTCTGCGGCTCGTGGGCGAGCTTATAGGTCATTGCTATGGCATTGATGGACGGTCTGATAATAGGGTTATCAACCCAGTTCTCTACCTTTTCGCCAAGGAGATAGAGGTTCAGTTTAAGCCGGCGCAGGCTCTCCATGTACTCTTTAGACGTCATTAACATGGCATATCACCTCCAATCATTTTGTCGGTATATAGATTCCGGTTTCGATGCCTAGCTTAGCCCATGTGACCACTGTTGTCAACGGTCTGCCTCCTCCACTCTTCTTGACAATCGTCAGTTGCGGAGTTACCATTCTTAGTGGCAGAAGCCATTCGTTAGCCGGGAACTGGTTTGCCTCTGGAGAGATTATTTTATGGCGGAACCGCATGAGGCCATTCGGGGGTAAAAAGCGGGTATGATAGAAGCCTGGGAATATGTAGTCAGGCATCCTGAAAAGGTAGCGGGGTGGACCCTTGACCACCTTCAGATAACTTTTGTGGCTGTCGGTATAGCAATCATTCTTGGTGTAGCTCTGGGGGTCTATATCACCGGTAAAGGCAGGGAAAATATAGCTGATACCGTACTCTACCTGGCAGAGATAGCTATGACTATTCCGAGTCTGGCCCTCTTTGGACTATTGATGGTCATTCTCAATTATATAGGATTAAGAACCATTGGTTTCTTACCTGCTATCATTGCTCTGATAATCTACGCTCAGCTACCAATACTGCGCAATACCTACACCGCAATTAAGGAGGTTGACCCGGCGATGATTGAGGCTGGGAAAGGAATGGGAATGAGTGAAAACCAGCTTCTATTCAAGATCAAACTGCCTCTTGCTGTTCCGGTTATCATGGCTGGCTTGAGGAATGCCATCGTACTGACCATCGCCATTGCCGCAATTGCCGCTCTAATCGGCTCCGGGGGACTTGGAGTTCCTATATTCAGGGGCTTAAGAAACGCTCGGATGGACCTGATTATTGTGGGAGGAGTATCTGTCGCTATTCTGGGACTGCTGACCGATGCCTTGATGAGCCGGGTGGAGCGATGGGTTACCCCCAGAGGACTGAAAACAGGGTGAGACAGTGATTAAGCTGGATAATATAACCAAAGTCTATCCTGATGGAACAGAGGCAGTGAAAGAAGTGAGCCTCGAGGTTGGCGAGGGAGAACTCTGCGTACTATTAGGCCCGTCAGGGTGCGGTAAGACCACTACCATGAAGCTGATAAACCGTCTTATCCCTCTTACCGGCGGGACTATATATATAGACGGGGTGGACAATACCAGGATGGATGAGAATGAGCTGCGAAGGAATATAGGCTATGCCATTCAGGAGATAGGGCTCTTTCCTCATATGACCGTTAGGCAGAATATAGAAACGGTCCCGGTGCTGAAAGGGTGGCCGAGGGCCGAACGGACTAAAAGGGCGGAGGAACTTCTGGAGCTTGTGGGTATGGATGTAGCCGAGTTCATCGATAAGTATCCCAATGAGCTCTCCGGAGGTCAGCGTCAGCGGGTAGGTGTCGCCCGGTCGCTGGGAGCCGACCCGCCAATACTGCTGATGGATGAGCCTTTTGGGGCTATCGACCCGATAACCAGAATCAGGTTGCAGGAAGAGTTCCTGAAGATACAGCGGGAGATAAAAAAGACCATCATATTTGTCACCCATGATATTTATGAGGCAATCAAGATGGGGGATAAGATAGCCCTGATGAATCAGGGGCGGCTGGTGCAATTTGATACACCGGCTAATTTACTTTACCGACCCAAGAACGAGTTCGTCAAGGATTTCGTTGGCACTGACCGTGCCCTTAAAGGGTTGCAGTTGATACGGGTTAGAGAGGTTATGACTGGTTCTCCACCTACGGTGAAACCAGATGAGAAGGCGGAAGCTGCCAGGGTGCGGATGGAGCGAGAGGAAATTGACTGGATGGCGGTGGTTAGCGGTGATGGAGAGTTACTCGGGTGGGTTGATAAAATAGAACCGGGAAAGGGTGAGGTAGTGAGGCAGGTTATGAAATCATCAGGTGTAACCGCCACAGTGGATATGGTCCTGAATGAGGCTCTCTCCCTGATGCTGAGCAGCCGGCTAAATACCCTGGCAGTAGTTGATAACGATAACAGATTGCGGGGAGCGCTGAGCTTCGATAGTATCCAGAACACATTAGCTGAGGTTAGCCGCCAGGGGGAACCCGAATGAGGCGTCAGGTTGTCCTGATTTTGCTTTTAGCGTCCTGCATAGGCCTCACCATCTGGATTACCAGCATGGACAAGATAGGAGTCATGGAACCCTTTACCTATGGAGAGATGCGGGTGGAAACCCAGCGTCACCTCCAGATGATACTCATAACGGAGCTCATAGTCATCCCCATCGGTGTACCTCTGGGAATCCTGGTTACCAGACCCGGTTTTAGAAAGCTGGCAACTCCGATAGTTGGCGGAGCCAATGCAGGGCAGAGCATCCCCAGCATGGCCATTGTAGCCATTATGGTACCCATTCTTAGTAGTCTGGGATTCAGAGCGTTCGGTTTGATTCCTGCCGTTATTGCTCTATCTATCTGGGGACTGATGCCCATCCTGCGTAATTCCTATGCCGCCATAAACAATATCAACCCGGCAATTGTTGAGGCCGCCAGGGGGATGGGGATGACCAAAGGGCAGATTGCACGGAAGATAGAACTACCCCTGGCCCTGCCGGTAATAATGACCGGAATCAGAGTCTCCACAGTTGTTGTCGTGGGTACGGCAACCCTGGCGGCTCTAATCGCCGCCGGAGGGCTGGGCAGAATCATACTGGCCGGCGTATTCAGCGGTGTACCGTTGATTACCCTGCAGGGAGCAGCGCCCACAGCCGCTCTGGCTATTACCCTGGGTTTTATTTTAGAACGCACTGAAAGCTGGATGACCCCGCGGGGTCTTAAGGTCAAGGCTGGAATTTCTTAAAGGGGGTGATAAATGAGATAATAGGTTGACAAATTGGAGCTTAAAGCGCTAAGATGCAGGGCACAAAGAGAAAGGAGGTAGTCAAATGCGTAAGGTAATTATGGCTGTTTCGGCGGTAATTATCAGTGTTGCCATGGTTATGGTGGGGTGTGGCGAGGCAGAAGAGGTCAAGGAAGTAACCGTTGGGAACAAAAACTTTACCGAGCAGTATATCATTGGTGAGATGATGAAGCAGTTGCTGGAGGACCGCGGTTTCACGGTTGATTTTGCCCCGGACCTCTCTACAACGGTTATGAGAGAGGGGATGGAGGCCGGTGATATTGATATTTGCGCCGAATATACCGGGACTGCCTGGATGGTTCATCTCGGCAAGGAGTATGAGCCGGGGGCTGATAACAATGAGATTTACAGGTTGGTGAAAGAGCAGGATAAGAAGAACGGTTTCATCTGGCTCGATGCAATTTGGAACAACAACACCTATGCCTTTGCTTCCTGGCCCGAATTCGTTGAGGAGAATAACATTGAGAGCCTTTCCGATTTGGCGGCGCTTTACGGCGAAAAAGAAGGCAAAATCTCGATGTTTGTCACAATTGAATTCTCCACGCGCCCCGATGGTCTGCCTGCCATGCAGGAGCACTACGGCTTTGAGGTCGACGAGGGTTCCATCATGACCGGAGCTGCGGGGATGTCACTGATAGGTTTGGAAGCACGTGAATGTGATGTCGGTATGGTATTCGGTACCGACGCCAAAATTGCTGAACATGGCTGGCACGTATATCTGGACGATAAGGCCTTCTTCCCGCCATACGACATAACTCCATCTGTCAGAGAAGAAGTCCTTGATAAGTATCCTGAGATTGAAGGCATTCTTAATGAGCTGGTAGCTACCTTCCCCGGTGGCGGTAAGAATGCTACACCTGCAATTGTAGGCCAGTGCCAGAATGTCTGGCAGGCACTTAATGCCAGGGCGGATATCGATAAGATGGAACCGGATGAGGTTGCCCGCGAATATCTGGTTAGTAAGGGCTTGATTAAATAGTCTGGGGAATGTTCTGGATACCAGAGGCTGAACGACTGTAAAAGTACCGTCTGAAGCCTGGTGATTTATATTATGCCCAACGTCTTTGCTGGGGAGAGTGAAGGGTCTCTCCTCAGTAAAAGGTTGCTAGTAAAACATTACTGGTTGATGGGCGAGCATTTGTTACTAAGTAGGGTAGCAAATTTTCTGCCGGGGACTCAATCTGACATATCATTCGTAGTTAATGTGGCGTATTCCGCGTAACAGGAGGTATTCATGGAGAGAAGAAGACTCGGCAAGACCGGGCACATGAGTAGCATCCTTACCTTTGGCAGTGCCGCTTTCTGGCAGGTATCACCGGCTGAGGCCGAGGCTGCCATCGAGATGGCAACCGAACACGGTATAAATCACTTCGATGTATCACCGACATATGGGCAGGCAGAGGTTCGTCTGGGACCGTGGATGGAGAAACACCATGAAGAGGTCTTTCTGGCCTGCAAAACAATAGAGAGGAGCAGGACAAAGGCATGGGAGACCCTGAAGCGGTCACTGGAAACGTTGAAGGTGGACTATTTTAACCTGTATCAGTTTCACGGTGTAAATGACCTGGAGACACTCAACGTGGTTCTTGGTCCTGGGGGTGCGCTGGAGGCAGTCCTGGAGGCTAGAGAGCAGGGATTGGTACGGTACATAGGCATCACGGGGCACAGACCGTTTGTCCATGTGGAGGCGTTGAATCGCTTCGATTTCGATACCGTACTCTTCCCGCTAAATCGTGTGCTGGCAGCTCACAGAAATGACTACACTGATTTCACTGTCCTGTTGTCTCTTGTTGAGCAAAAGGATGTTGGTACCATTGCAATAAAAGCCGTTGCCAAACGTCCCTGGCAGGCAGCAATGCATATGTATCGGACGTGGTATGAACCCTTTAACGAACAGGCGGAGATTGATAAGAGCCTGTGGTATGCGCTAAGCCAGGGAATCACCACAGCAGCGATGCCGGCAGACCTGTCCCTCTGGCCACTTGTTATCGACTCTGCGGAAAGGTTCAGAGCTCTGAATGCGCAGGAGCAGGAGGAAGCAGTATCTGAGGCGAGACGGTACCGGCCCATTTTCCCACAGGCATAGCTCCATGACTGCTACCCAATAGCATGATATTCCCGGCAAGAGAGTATAGAACCAGCCCGCAGGTTATATTGACAACCTGAACCAGTTGATGTTTTAATAGCAGACAGGAACCTATGGGATATTAACCGAGACTTGTTTCAAAAAGGGAGGAAATAGCGTTATGATAAGCAGATTCGAGTTGCCAACAAAGATAATTTTTGGTGAAGGTAGTATTAGCCAGCTGGGAGATGAGGCAGCGAAAATAGGACGAAAGGCGATTATAGTTACCTATCCCGATATTCGCCGGATAGGACTACTCGATAGGGTAGTCGAAGACCTGAAGGCAAAGGGAGTGGAAAGCCTGGCTTTTGAGAAGGTGGAACCCAATCCGCGCAGTTCAACGGTAGACGAAGGAGCCGGAATTGCTCGTAGTGAGAAGGTTGACCTGGTTATCGGTCTGGGTGGAGGTAGTGCTATGGATGCGGCTAAGGGTATCGCCTTGGCTAGTGGTGGCACTGACTCAATCGTGAAATATATGGGGTTTGGGGTTCAAGCACAGGGTCCTGTTCCTTCAATTATCATGGTGCCAACTATGGCTGGTACCGGCTCCGAGATAAACTCTACAGCGGTAATTACCGACTGGGAAACCCACGTGAAGGGTGTAGTAATAGGCCCTCATACTTATGCCAAGGTTGCTATTATTGACCCTGAGATTACGCTTAGCGTACCTAAAAAGCAAACGGCGGCTGGGGGGGTAGACATCTTCTGCCACATAGTAGAAACCTATGTTACCGATGGAACGCCTACTCCCCTGACTGACGGTATTCGCGAGACTGTAATGAAGATGGTGGTGAAATACCTGCCGCAGGCACTGGCTCAGCCGGATAACATTGAAGCACGCATCCACCTTTCCTGGGCAAGCACAATCGCCATGTCTCAATTTGCCAGATTAGGGGGTGGCGGCGGTTCACTGGTCTGCCACGGCATTGAGCATGCCGTAAGTGGTTACTACGACGTTACTCATGGTGATGGCCTGGCAGCGCTACTTCCCGCGTGGATGAGACATTACCTTCCCGCAATGCAGGAAAGATTTGACCTGCTGGGAAAGAATGTCTTTGGTAAGGTTGATGGCATAGTAGCTACGGAAGAGTGGTTGGAAGAAGTGGGTATGAAGCTACGATTGCGGGACATTGGCTGTGAGCTTGAGCGCGCTGAAGAAATAGCCGAGCTTGCAATGAAGTCATCCCCGTGGCTAAGTATGGGCCCGACCGCAATCGATGCGGCGGCGATAGCCCCTATTTACAGGGGTGCGTTCTAGATTCAACCATACCCTGGAAATTGGTAGATGCAGCCTTCCTACTGATGGTTGTAATTGAACTCCACATGCCAAAGAAAGCATTGATATTCCAGGCATTGACTGAGTCGCATCCGAAGATTATACTAGATGTACCAATATAACGTGATCTCAACAACAGAATAATTGCCGTATTGGTTTGAGGAGGCTGGGGGTATGAAACAAGGGCACTGGAACCGCTAATCGATATGGTGGTGGCTGGTGTCCTTTTTGGTTTGGTTGGAATCTTATAAAGCTGAGTAACGAAGGAGATGCCATAAGTGAGGGTGAAGAAAAGTGTAACTCGTGTTCTCGTGGCACTCATGGTGCTTGTGCTGGTCATGCCCATGTCGTGTGCAAAACCTAGGTTTGAGCTTAGCTCCCTTGAGATTACTCCGAACAAGGTAGCTGCTGGGGATATGGTGACTATCACGGTTGATTTGGCTAATGTCGGAACGGCTGAGGGAACCTACACTGCCACTCTCAGCGTAGACAGTGTTGTAATCGAAACAAAGGATGTAAATATACCAGAGGGAGCTACTCGCAAGCTCACATTTAGCATGGTAGAAGATGTTGTTGGCATTTATACAGTGGAGGTCGGAGATTTGAGCGGGACGCTGCAGGTAGTTAAACCAGCTGAGTTCCGACTCAGCTCTCTGGAGGTAACACCGACCAGGATAGAACAGGGAGAACAATTTACTGTCACTGTGGATGTCAATAACATCGGAAAGGTCGCAGGTATTTATACTGTAGTCTTGAATGTCAACGGCGTTAGAACAGACACGAAGACAGTTACAATCACTGCCGGTGCCACAAAGACGGTAAGCTTTGAGGTAGTCAAAGAAATCGCTGATACTTATGATATTGAGCTAGGTGGACTGACCGCAACTGTTACGGTATCTGAGTATCCGTACTCTGGGTGGACCGTCCTCAACGCGAAGAAATTCAAGATTGCCCTGCCAGAAGACTGGGTTAAGGTTGATATTATGGCAGAAACTATTGACGCTATGATTGAGGAAATGGGCATAACCAATCCTGACGTTGTACCTTACCTAGAGGTGGTTAAGAACCAGGAGTATATAAAATTCTGGGCGTATGACATGGCGTCACCCCCGACATTTGTGGCTAACATTCTCGGTGGATATGAGATTCGGCTCATCCGTTCACTTGATGAGTATGTGGAGATATTGAAGGAAATGTACGAATCTCTTGGTATGACCGTATCCCTGGGCGACAGGTTCAGCCTAAAGGGTGATGAGGCTTTGATAATGGAGACTAGAGGGACATATTACTATCCCAGTGGCGAGTCATACCAGTCTGAAATGCAGATACTACTCGTAGACCACGCCGGATATCGCTACTTGATAGGCCTAGCCTATTCACCTGAATATGCTAAGGAGTACAAAGAGCTGTTTGACTTAATAGTCCAAACATTTCGTGTTGTAGATTAGGTATCGACTGTTATAGAGCTATACCTTTAAGAAGATAGGATGATTAGTGCGTCTTCAATGGTCTGCTAGCCTTTGCTTAGCTATATAGATTATCTCCAACTTGTCGGTATTCTATCACCATTTTTATTGTCAATTGTTGTGACCTACAAGTGGGTTAAGGCCATGTGTACCTCACCACTGGAATATTAGACAATGGTGCTATAAATAGCACGCCGTAACTGTAGTAAGAATAACTTCTGCTCTATCTTGCGTCAGTGGTGATGCTATTGCTATCCGATAAATATCTCTATCTTGGCCGGGGCGGCAAGCTGGTTGAGGTTGTTGGTAAAGACCGTCCAGTCAAAATCCCTCTGGGACCGGTACTGGTAGTACAAACTGACGCGGTCTTCCAGCACAGACATAGTCTCCAGCCTGATTCCACGGAGCCTTTCTCTGAGAAAGGTGTTGAGCCTATCTTCCATGTCGGAAAAGGCTGACTGGTTCACTGCAATCATGAGGTGTCCCTGACCAAATAATGTAAATCGGTTCCTTGTTAGCCACTGGATACCCAGGGCAACGAATACAACCGCAAATAGGATGCTTGTTACCTGATAGTTTTTAGTTGCTGCACCAATTGAAGAAGCTACGAGCAGGAGCAGAAACCCGATTTCTGCCGGGTCTTTTACCGGTGTGCGGAAGCGCACGAAGGATAACGCTCCCAGCAGTCCCAGAGCAAGCGGTATTGATGTCTGGATGCCGAGAAAGAGAGTGGTGATGGCTGGTCCACCAATGATGAACGTGCGATGTACTCCGGCACCGATGTTTCTTGACCCGTAAAACAACTGGTACATCAGGTAGGCAACTATGGAAGCCAGCATCGAAAATCCGATGGCCTGGAGTGCCCACTCGATGTCTACTGGGGAAATTCGGAACATATCGATAAGTACGTCCAAGAGTCTTCAACCTCCTTTTTATGTTTCGATAACCCTTCCTGAAGGCCATAGCCGAGATATACTGCTAGGGCGTGACATGTGTGATTCAATGCAATAGCCATACTTAGAAAAGCGACTCCAGTCTGTGTCCAGCAGTTTCATACGTCGTAGCGTTAATGGCAGGTCCCAGGACGTCCCCTTGACTTCAATAACTCCACCTCTCAGTTGCAGGTTCCGTTCGCCGTAACCAAGTTGTCTCGCTACAAACGTGGAACGAATACCGTAGTCCAGGCATACTCGTACCCCGGTCATCATTTCAGTGAATCGGTAGCGCCAGTATGATATCATGATAACTGGTTGGAGGGGTTTTTCCGGGTAATGGCCGAAGCCAGCTAATGTGTCCACGAGTATCGGTTTATCAATAATCCCCGCTCTCAGATAGCCTATATCGAGTTGCTGTGCGGGAGCCAGAAACCTCTGGCGCTGTTTACTGCTGGCAAAGCCCTGCCTTGTTTTAAGCTCGAGAAATACGGGCACCGTTCCCTGATAGTCCTCAATCTTATCATACCAGCGAATGCGTACCTTGTCCTTCCTGAACTCGCCGGACGATGACCGGGTATACTGGTCAAGGTCAGGTGTATCGAAGTAAAGACTGTTTACCAGCCCTTCCGGATATTCGCTATCCAGGCGGCAGACCTGCCGCAATAGAGTGTGGGCAAAGCCGATATTCTTGGGAAATATAAAGAACTTCCGCTCAATTCTTTGAGCGGGTTGAGCACCGGTAGAAATTACCTTGTTGGGCTTTGCTTTAGTTACCTGTTCTATCAAATGATAATCCGTCCCTAGCGTGATTATATAGTTATTCTGGTTGTAGCATGCATCCAGTATAGCGCAGTTGGTTGAATTAATATAGCCCGGGTATATTGAGTTACTCTGTTTGAGGAGGCGGTGCCATACTATCAAGACGTCTCTCGTGCTGCTGGATTACAGGCTGTAAAAATCAAGCCCTACCCCTGTTTGGATTCTCTAGGATTCCACAGTTACCATCACCGCAGCATTGGATATGATTATGTGGTCGGGCTCGGTGCGTTCCAGTTCCATACCGCCAGCAACTATTTGTAGCGACTTTTCTCCAAACGGTAGAGCTTCCAGCACTGCTTCGCTATCCACAGCGTCGGGCCTGGGTGTGGCTATGATGACATCTATATATACTGTGGGAAGATGACCCTCCCGGGCAGCATCAGCAAGGTACAGCAGGGAACTACGGTGAATGGCATCCTCCACCGCCCTTTTTGCCGCTTTAGTATAGTCCTGACCGTGAAGGTCTACGCCCATGCCGAGCTCTACAACCAGCCTGGTTTTTGCCATGCTTGCTACCTCCGTTTCTTGTAGTTACACCTGGGTCAACTCATGAACTCAGCCTGATGGTCTCTTTTATTAAGCAGAGGCTTTTCACTGGTGTGGGTAGTAATTCTTGGCTGTGTCAATCATCATTTCGAAGTTCTCGTATTTACAGTCGGCAGGGACTGTGCAACCGGAGCTGAGTATGAACCCTGTGTCTTTGCCGATAGTATCAATAAGCTTCTTGCAGTATTCTTCCATTTCTTTTGTAGTGCCATACGAGGATAGCCCTGCTGGCACGTCACCGGCAATGCACATGTGGTCTTTGAGTATTTCCTTAGCCTTGAAGATATCGGTAGTGCTGTCCAGTTCGCAGACGCACATCTTCCTGGGGA
>CAZXWQ010000005.1:14028-17760 GCA_964644545.1 uncultured Dehalococcoidales bacterium
GCCTTGAAGATATCGGTAGTGCTGTCCAGTTCGCAGACGCACATCTTCCTGGGGAGGTCGAGGAGATAGGGAAGGTTCAGCGTCCAGTCCTGGTCGAAGTGCATCACAGTAATCAGACCTTCAGCGGCGAAAGCCTCAATCATCTTCTTCATGTAAGCAAACTCAAAGCGTTCAAATACTTTAAGAGGGAAGTAAAAACAGCCTCCTCTCTCCAGCACCAGCATTACCCCGGGCACCCCGGTGAGCCTGGTCACCTCTATGGTGTTATTGATAAGGTCATCAACCATGGCATCCATAACTGCCTGTACTTTGTCCGGGATACGGTGGATATCCATAGCGAACGCAGTCATAGACCTGGAGGTAGAAAGAGTCATTAGAGGCGATGATACCATGGCTCCAACAAGTGTTGGTATCCCCCGCTCCTGCCATGTCTGAGCCTCTTTCTTATACTGGGCTATCTGTCTTTCCGCCCAGGCGATTGATTTTTCGAGGGGGAAAGGGCTGTTCTCCTTGAGTACTTTTTCACCCCAGGTAGTCCAGCCGAGTCTGATAATATCATCGTAGTCCTCTATGGTCATAGCCTCGGTTTCTATGTACTGAGGCGGGGACTCCACCGGGAGGTCCTTACCGGGGTATTTCATTCTTCCTGTCCTGGTGCCTATCGGATGCCTGGGGTTAGGTGTCTGGCTGTATCCTGGCAGTATAAATCCATCCCAGCCTCCCACATCGTCGAAGAGGTCTAACATAGCCGGCCACCCGGTTCCCCGGTAGTCAGCAAAGCCCTCGGCAAGGGTCATTCCCTTATGCCGGACGGGGAACATTAAATCGATGAGGGGTGCTGCCGGTACCCGGTCGTAGGGCTCCAGGTTGATTGCTGCCCCAACCCTTTCCTTTGGTGTCATCGTTTCCTTTATCATAAGTATTATCTCCTGCACGAGTTCCCCTTTATAGAAAGTACCAAGTAGAGGTATAGTTTGTCAATAAGCACCCTGTCTCAGGAGGAAAATAAGGGTTTCCACTTTTTAACATCTTTGTAACCTGCTAAGGGTTAATCTTAACATTATCTTAACCTCGGCGGTTTAAAATATATTGAATTCACACAATATTCCTAATCATTTCCCTCAGGAGCAGCCTGGTTAATCACCAGGCTGCTCGTTTTTTTGAAGAGGAGATTTCAAGGGGGTTTTCGCTTCATGCGAGGTCCCTTGTCTGGTTCTGAACAATTCCTCATTGGAAATAGAATGAGCCGGGGTTCCATTACGACAGGTTGTCCAGTAGATACTTGACAAAAACATTGCGGCTACTTAAAGTGTCCATTAATGGTTTATACCCCGGGGTTGACGGCAGAGACAATCTTTAAACAGGACCCGAGATGCCTGACGTTTACATAACTAGATAAACAAGTCACGCCTGACCAGACTCGAATTGTTTCCTGATTTTTTAGCAATGATATATGAATAATATAGCTCTACAATAATTACCCAGGAACGAAGGGAGGAAGCGCCATGCCAGTAGAAAAAGAGAAACTGATAGGTATGTACCAAACGATGGTTCGAATAAGGATTTTTGAAGAGAGGGTTTCCAAGGAGTTTGCTGCGGGGAATATTCCCGGATTTGTTCACGTGTATATTGGTCAGGAGGCAACAGCTACCGGTGCCTGTGCTAATCTCAGACCTGACGATTACATCGCAAGCACTCATCGCGGACACGGGCACCTGATAGCCAAGGGTGGGCAGATGGAGCGGATGATGGCTGAACTATATGGCAGGAAGTCGGGCTATTGCAAAGGTAAGGGGGGCTCCATGCATATTGCTGATGTTGATATCGGCATATTGGGCGCCAATGGTATTGTAGGAGGCGGAATACCCATCGCTGGCGGGGCCGCCCTCTCTGCCCAAATGAGAGGAACAGACCAGGTTGTTATATGTTTCCTTGGTGATGGTGCCAGCAACAGGGGGACTTTCCATGAAGGGGTAAACCTCGCTGCGTGCTGGAACCTCCCCGTTGTCTATGTCGTTGAAAATAATCTGTATGCCGAAAAAACCCGTATTTCGGACACATCCAGGGTACCCAACCTCTCCGATAGAGCATCTTCATATGGGATTCCAGATGTAACCGTTGATGGAAATGATGTAATGGCGGTATATGAGGCGGTAGGAGAGGCGGTTGCCCGAGCCAGAAAAGGCGAAGGCCCAACCCTGGTAGAGTGCAAGACATACCGATGGCACGGGCATTATGAGGGAGACCCGCAGACGTACAAGCCAAAGGAGGAGATTGAGGAGTGGAAGATGAAAGACCCTATCCCGGTATTCAGAAAGCGGCTTCTTGAAATGAAGGTATTGACAGAGCGGGAGGCGGAGAAAATTGACCGGGAAGTAAATGATGAAATAGATAGAGCGGTAAAATTTGCTGAAGAAAGCCCGTTTCCAACCCCCGAGGAAGCGTTGGAAGATGTCTTCGTTTAAGGAGGGTGAGAAATGAAGGAGACAAGCTTAAGCCAGGCTCTAAATGAGGCATTTCAGGAAGAAATGGAGAGAGACCCAGCCGTATTTATCATCGGTGAGGATATAGGAGAGCACTGGGGGGGACCCTTCGGTCAATTTCGGGGTCTATTTGAGAAATATGGTTCCCAGAGGATAAAGGAAACGCCAATATCGGAGACAGCAATAATGGGAGCGGCTATCGGTGCGGCAGCCACCGGGATGAAGCCGGTTGCTGCCATGATGTTCGTAGATTTTCTGGGGGTATGCGGTGATGAGCTACTAAATCAGCTTCAGATGAGGTATATGTTTGGGGGTAAGATAAAGCTGCCGCTGACCATCCTGGCCAGCGTTGGCGCCGGGCTGTCTGCAGCTACTCAGCACTCCAAGAGTCTCTATGGATTACTGATGGCAATTAAAGGTCTTAAGATTGTAACGCCTTCTACGGCTTATGATGCAAAGGGTCTGCTCAAGTCAGCAATCAGAGACGACAATCCTGTGGTGTTCCTGACACATAAACTGCTGGGAGGTTCACGCAGCAACGTGCCAGATGAGGAGTATACCATACCCCTGGGAAAGGCGGATATAAAAAGGGAAGGTGTTGATGTTACCGTGGTAGCCGTAGCCCTTATGGTCCACCGTGCACTTGCTGTCGCCGAAAAGCTCCAGGAAGAAGGCATAAGCGTGGAGGTTATCGACCCTCGCACCCTGGTGCCTCTTGATAAGCAAACCATCATTAACTCTTTGCAAAAGACTGGCAGGCTCGTGATTATGGACGAAGAGCCCAGGACAGGAAGCTGGGCAGCCGAAGTATCAGCTATGGTAGCTGAGGAAGCATTTGACCTTCTTGATGCGCCAATAAGAAGAGTCTGTGCGCCTGATACGCCCGTGCCCTTCAGCCCTGTTCTGGAGAAATTCTGGATGCCAGACGAAGAGGACTTGACCAGGGCGATAACTGAAATTATGTGATTCAGTCATGAGTTGCTCATTTTATGATTGTTCCGCTGCACTTGGTGGCAGCAAAAAGCTGGATATTTGCACATGACAAATATCCAGCTTTAAATAATAACCTGCGTAACTAATTATAAGCCTTAGCTCTTCCCTATTCTGAACATCTTGGTGCCACATACGGGGCAAACACCCTGGGTCGCTGGTTTTCCGTTCTTCATGGTTATAGCTTTGGCGTCTTTCATGTCCCTTTTGGCGCGGCATTTCACACAATATGCTTCCATCAGTTCACCTCCTTTCTCCA
>CAZXWQ010000005.1:17860-21464 GCA_964644545.1 uncultured Dehalococcoidales bacterium
CTTTTGGCGCGGCATTTCACACAATATGCTTCCATCAGTTCACCTCCTTTCTCCACATGTAGGGTAACTCATAAACGAGCATAATGTCAATACCCTTTGTTTTTTATTTGACGCAGGTAGAGGTGCTCTGCTAGAATTCAAGCACTATTTTCCGTTTTAATTGAGCTATACGACACATAGGGTGAGAGGGGGTGAGAGCTTTCAGCTGGATAGTGACTTGGTTAAAGATTTTTCGATACCAGTTCGTAAAATAACAGAAGGAGGTTATCATGGCTGTTGACTATGTAAAGGAAGGTAGAATTGCTATTATCACCATCAATCGCCCTGAGGCAATGAATGCACTAAACATGGACGTGCGTCGGGAGATGCATGACGCAATGGTGGATTTTCGGGATAATAATGACCTGTGGGTTGCCATTATTACCGGGGCCGGGGACAGGGCTTTTTCCGCTGGCGCTGACATAAAGGACTTTCGGCCTCCCACCCCCGAAGAGGCGCAGGCAGCAGCAAGACTAGCCGCGGCAGCACCTGTGCGCGCCGATACAATATGGAAGCCTTTCATTGCTGCTATCCACGGCTATTGTCTCGGCGGTGGTCTGGAACTGTCGATGACCTGTGATATCAGGATAGCTGCCGAGGACTCTCAGTTGGGACAGCCGGAGATTAACATTGGCTTCATGCCCGGTGGTGGTGGCACCCAGAGATTACCCCGATTTGTACCCCGAGCATTAGCCGCCGAAATACTGCTTACCGGAAACCGAATAAACGCCCAGGAGGCTTATCGCATAGGTCTGGTGAACAAGGTGGTACCGCTTGACCAGCTGATGCCTGCAGCCAGGGAGATAGCTAATAAGATATGCGAGAGGGGACCCCTGGGGGTCAGGGCAGCCAAAGAGGCTATGGTCAGGGGTTACGATATGGTTCTGGAAGAGGGCTTGAAACTGGAGACAAAACTCGCTACGCACATCAGAACTACTGACGACTTCATGGAGGGTGCCAGAGCCTTCATTGAGAAGAGGCCGCCTGAATACAAGGCAAAGTAGTGCACCGTCATTCCAGCGATATTTACACCTTCCGCAGGGCTGCTATCATCAGGCCAATCAGGGCAGGATTTATAATGGGCAATATGACAGACAGCTTCGTTCTCAAGGAGTGTAGCCGTCTCAGGGCATAGGTTTTGGTCAACTGAGCAGGTATACGTGCTGGCTATAACGATTGTCAGGGATAGCACACGGCTGCTGTTGATAAGCGGCTGTGTAATAGCATGGGATTCAAATACAGGAGGGTGATAGGATGGCAATAAAGACTTATGATGCATACTGCGACCGATTGAGGGAGATGAAACCGAATCTCTACATAGGTGGAGAGAAAGTAAACAGGGATGATGAGAGGTTGGAGGGACAGAAACATATTATGAGGGAGACCTACGACCGTGCCAATGACCCGGTGTTTGAGGATGTATGCACAGCGGAGTCACACCTCACCGGTGACAGGATAAACAGGTTTACTAACATCCATCACAGCCAGGAAGACCTGTTTAAGAAGCAGATGATGACCAGGTTGCTGTGTCACCGGGTAGGCGGATGCATCATGAGATGTATGGGAATAGATGCTATGAATGCCCTTTCGGTTGTTACCTATGAAATGGACGAGGCACTGGGCACAGACTACTATCCGAGGTTTGAGAAAGTTCTCAGGCACTGGCAGGATAATGATTTGGTTGGAAGCTGCGCTCAGACTGATTGCAAGGGTGACAGGTTAAAAAGGCCGCATGAGCAGGTGGACCCCGACCTCTATCTGAGAATAGTCGAGAGCAGACCTGACGGTATTGTCGTCAGGGGAGCCAAGATTGATATCACCAATGCGCCGATTGCTGATGAGGTAGTGGTTGTACCAACCAGGTTCATGACTGAGAATGACAGTGATTATGCTGTTGCATTTGCCATTCCGGCTGACTGGGAAGGTGTGAAGATGCTGGTCAGGACAGCAAATCACCATAAAAGGAAGTATCTGAAAGCACCCATTGCAGAACTGGGTGACACTGAGGGATTTATTATCTTTGATGATGTTTTCGTGCCCCGGGAGAGGGTTTTTATGGACGGGAAAGGAGACCCGAGGGAAACAGCCTATGCAGGCTTCCTTGCCCTGCTCTTCGCTCATTATCACCGGCATTCGTATACCGGTTGTAAACCGGCGGTATCAGAGGTGGTAGGTAGTGCTGCCGCACTTGTTGCCGATTACAACGGCATTGAGCGCCAGGCTCACGTGAGAGAGAAGCTTTCCCATCTGATAGGTACAGCGGAGCTGGTCTTCGCTGCCGGACAGATGAGCGCTTATCGGGCTGAGAGGTCTCCATCCGGTACTTATATACCCGATGAAATCCTGACTAACGTTGGCAGGAGGCTTGCCGGGGAGGAAATTTATAATGAGTATAAGGTTCTTGCTGACCTGGCCGGTGGCTTACCGGCTACCCTGCCGTTTGAAGAAGATTTCTTTTCAGGGGAAACAGGAGAGCTAGCCAATAAATATATGATGAGAAACCCGAAGATATCTGCGGAAAACCAGCACAGGTGCTTCCGTATGATAGAAAATATGTTAGTTTCAGACATGGCCGGGGTAATGCAGGTAGCCGGACTGCATGGCGGTGGTTCCCCTCAAATGGAAACGATTGCCCTGATGGGAAGATATGATTTGGAGGCACTTAAAAGCATCGCCAAGTACCTGGCCGGCATAGAGAAGGATTTACCCAGGTTCGAAAGACCCACGGTTACTCCCAGAGCCATGTTAGAGAGATTCAGGCAGATGTACGGGAAGCAATAGTTTTCTTATTGGGAAAAAGATAGTGAAAGGAGGGTAGGATATGTATAAGAGATTATTGGTACCACTCGATGGCTCAAAGCTGGCGGAGTGTGTTCTTCCTCATGTAATTGAGATTGCCAAGGGTTGTGCCACAGAGGAGGTCGTCCTGGTTAGTGTCACCGAGCGGATTATCGCTGCTTCAAGTGAAAGAAAGGTAATCCAACCCACAGAGCCAATACCGGCACTCGAACCGGTGGTAAGGGTACCGGTGGTAGTGGGCAAGATGCAGAGGCAAGCTGAAAGGTACCTGAACAGGATAGCAAAGCGGATGGGCAAGAAGGGGATAAAGGTGCGGACGGCAGTGCGACTGGGGGACCCCGCTGATGAGATTGCTAACTTCGCCGAAGAGGATGGTGACGACCTTATTATTATGGCCAGTCATGGTCGGTCAGGGTTTAGCCGGTGGACACATGGCAGTGTTGCTGAGAGAGTTTTCAGATACAGTAAGGTGCCAGTTCTTATGGTAAGAGCACTGGTTTCTACGCCCAGTGCATAGTATGGTAGAGGTCCTACATCAGAAGAGGCAATTGAAGATACTTGCCAGAGACGATTATAATACTTATAGTATTTGATGTACAGTTGCGTTATTATTGATGACCAGGCGGGGGTCAAACCGAGGATTGACAGGTGAACTGGCTTGACATAATTATAATAATAGCTCTAATTATCCCCATATTTACCGGTCTGAAGCAGGGACTTATCAAGGCGGCATTATCTCTGGCCGGTTTGATAGTGGGGGTGGTCC
>CAZXWQ010000005.1:21564-27511 GCA_964644545.1 uncultured Dehalococcoidales bacterium
CAGGGACTTATCAAGGCGGCATTATCTCTGGCCGGTTTGATAGTGGGGGTGGTCCTGGCAAGTAACTTCTATCAACAGCTTGGCAGGGCGCTGGGTTTTATCTCCAATGAGAATATAGCCAATATTGTCGCCTTCATTCTGATTCTGGTTGTTGTAATGGTTATCGCCAGCGTACTGGCTACCTTGCTAAAGTATACCGCCAAAGCGGTGTTGCTTGGCTGGATTGACCGCCTTGGTGGCGCCGTCTTTGGTTTCTTAATTGGCGCCGTATTTATGGGGGCTCTGTTAGCTGTCCTGGTGAAGTTCTTCGGTACGGGAATTATTACCGACTCACTCCTGGCAGGAATACTGGTGGACAAATTCCCGCTGGTACTGGCGCTGCTACCCAGCGAATTTGATATTGTCCGTGATTTCTTTAAATGACGGTGAGTTACTCTCTATACTGGACTTTCTATAGCTTAGAATAATGGCATCCCGGGAATAATTAGTCTCAGGCGGTAGAGGCTGGTGCGGGCAGTGAGGAAGAGAGTTTTATAGTCTGCATCACCCCAGGCAAAATTGGCGGGCAATTCGGGCGGCATGATTCGTCCCAGGCTCTTTCCGCCGGGCTCGATAATCCAGAATCCACCAGGGCCGGTGCAGTATATATTCCCCTGCTGGTCAACCTTCATACCATCCGGTGCCCCCGGTTCTGGTTCATTCATCTCTATGAGAACTCGCCCGTTGCTGATGCTGCCTTCAGGGCTGACATCAAAGGAGCGGATGTGACGGCGCGCCGTATCATTGACATAAAGTATGCTCTCATCTGGAGAGAAAGCCAGTCCATTCGGGCGGTCGAAATCATCTACCAGCAGCACCAGCTCGCCATCCGGTGCCAGGCGGTACACCCCGTTGAATGGCAGTTCTTTCCAATCGGTCAGGTTTGTCAGGCCGTAGGGTGGGTCGGTGAAGTAGATACTGCCATCAGACCTGACGACCACATCGTTGGGGCTGTTAAGGCGCTTTTCCTGGTATCGCTCGGCAAGCACGGTGATAGAACCGTCAAGCTCGGTTCGGGTGAGGCGGCGGGTGCTGTGTTCGCAGGCAATGAGTCGGCGGCTCTTATCCAGTGTGAGTCCGTTTGAGTTACCGCTGGGGGTGCGGAAGGTGGTTACCTCCGGGCCCTCTCTCAGCCTGCGCCAGCGGACAATACGGTTGTTTGGTATGTCGCTGAAGAGGAGACAGTCTCCACACCACACAGGACCTTCGGTGAATCCAAAGCCGGTAGCCAGTTCTTCGACCACCGTATCTTCGGGTACGATTTGATTGATTGCTTTATCGTGGACTTCCATGTTCAGGCTGTGTATGCTCAATTCAAAGCTCCTTTCCTTATAGATGGTATCGCCAATCCTGGCATTTATCGAAGTGAGTATTAAAACTCATAAGTACGCCAGAGGCGTACCCAGCTGCCCCGCACCGATAGCTGTCCGCGCTGGCGTCCCATGTCCCGACCTCGCTCCCAGATTTCCCTGTCAAGACCTTCCGGCTTCCCATGGAAGAACCGGGTCTCCTCCCAGTGACCGGGGCCATGATAACCTGTCATGAGTACTATCTCCAGGGGATTGGTTGCGGCGAGCGGCGTCCAGAGGCCGAGGATACGGCAGTCTGCCGCCTCGTAGAGTGGCCAGACACCATCCTCAGAGTAGTGTACGAATGTTTGAAGGTCGGCTGGGTTGATGAAAAACCGCCGGTAGCTGTAGCAAGACCGGCGGTCCTCTGGCGGTATGACCTCTTTGGGACGCGAGGCTATTGGTCTCAGGAGACGTACCTCTTCACTGTGCACCAGTTCATCCCGACCTGTCTTCAGGCTTCCCTGGGCAGTCTGCCAGGAGGTAAGGTCGGAAAAACCGGTTATCTGCATCAGGGCAGTGTGAGGGTCGCCAATGAGGCCTGTAGCTAGGCAGATGACCTGTCCACCTGCCACCTGCATCGCAGGATGCATTGTATCACGGCAGAAATGCAGGTAATCTCGTACCTGCCCCATATTGATAGTGGTATATCTCTCTTCGTAAATCATTGTTTCGACTCCTTTCGGATATTATTGAGGGCTACATTCCTGTCTGGTCGACCATCAGGCCGGCATCGACGGTTATGGTCTGTCCCGTGACATAAGCAGAGAGGTCAGAAGCCAGGAACAAAGCAGTATGGGCGCAAGCACGCGGCGGAATCAGTGTATCAATCAGCGGCATTCTGGTCGTGAGTTGCCTGGTACGTTCAGGGTCAGACCAGGCGAAGCGCATCATCTCCGTTTCTATGGCGCCGGGAGCAATAGCATTGACCCGTATGTTGTATTTACCTAAATCCCCGGCCAGCCCTTCAGTAAGCATAACAATACCTCTCTTGGTAATACTGTAGGCTGCCAGTGCACCACGGCCTCTGGCAAATGCCCGCACCGATGCTATGTTGATAATATTACCCTTCTTTCGTTGAACCATTATCCTGGCTACCGCCTGAGAGCAAAGCAAACAACTCTTGAGGTTATTATCAAAAACCTTGTCCCAGGCTTCTTCATCAAGCTCAATAATCATAGCACTGCTTTCCAGAAGAGCCATCCTCTCCAGCATACGGTCTCTTGCTGCCTCAGGGTCAAAGTCGGCAGGTTCAGTGCTGAAACCACCGTCACCAACTCCGGCGTTGTTCACCAGAATATCAATGGTGCCCAATTCATCCACTACCTTCTGTACGAGATTGTTAATATCGGACCTGTTTTTGGCGTCAGCTTGGACAGCTAGAGACCGCCGACCTAGCTTTCTTATTTTATCAGCCACAGCCGCCAGCTCACCGGTCTCAGCCATCCAGTCGCAAATAGCGACATCAGCTCCGGCTTCAGCAAAGACCAGGGCACAGGCTTCACCTATCCCTCTCCTGCCCCCGGTGACAAGGGCAACCTGACCCTCCAGAGATAAAGTTGGTATACTCACAGTTCAACCTCCTTTTACGCTTTGTACCTGTGAAATCCCGGTTTTAGTTTCACGAAGAACTGACAGGTTAGTCCCAAATCTATGAATACTGCTGCGGTTTTCTCAATTCCACAAAGACGCCGTGGGCATCCCTGGGGTGGATCCAGGCAACGGGTGCGTCGGTGCCGGGATGTGTAACTCTGGCACCCTTCTCTCGCAAGCTCTTGACGCTGGCCGGTATATCCTCGACGTCGAAGCCTACCAGGTAGACCCCTTCGCCACGTGTCTCCAGGAATCGGGCCACTGCACTTGAGGTATCGGTTGGCTGCATAAGCTCGATATGACCCTTACCCAGAGGTAAAATAGCGTTCTTGAAGCCAAATTCCCTGGATTCGCTTCTGCTGTAAACTTTGAGGTTAAAAAGAGTCTCGAAGCGCTTTACGGCCACTTCCAGGTCTTTTACCACGATGGATAGTTCAATAACATCGCCTAACACTGATACCCTCCTTCTACAATTATCCTGATTTCCTGCGTTACGTTACCAGGTTGGGGGCTAATCCTTTTTAATGGGCTGGCAATTTGAGTTCAATCAGTCTTTCCCTGAGGCGGAAAAGAGCGGCAATAGCCTCACGATGACCGGCTTCATCACGGAAACGGGCGAAGTTCTGTTGCCAGCTTCTTTTACCCTGAGCGTCGGCAATGCCGATGTAGGTCAGTCCTGGCGGTGTTCCTTCCGGGTTACCCGGCTGCACAACGCCGGTGGTGCTCAGCCCGAAATCAGCCGAAAGCCTTTCTCTTGCCGCTTCTGCCATAGCCTCGGCTACCTCGGCGCTGATTGCTCCGTGTTCCTTGATGAGCTGAGGCGGTACTCCCCAGGTGGCCTTCATCTCATCGGAGCAGGCTATCAAGCCACCACGATAGTACTCGGGACTGCCGGGAGAACTGGAAATCATGTTAGCCAGTAGCCCACTGGTGCCGTCCTCCATCGTTGCCAGGGTTAGGCCTCTATCCCTCAGCCAACCGCCAATCACTCCCTCCAGGGTGGCTTCATCCTTTCCCCAGATGCTGGAGCCGAGGATTTCCTCTAATTGCTCCTCGGCGGTTTGCAGAAGCTGTGCGGCATTTTCCCCGTGGGCGATTAGCCGGAGATGAATACCATCGGGCTTTGAATAGATACCCAGTGATGGGTTGGTTGAGTTGAAGAGAGATAGTACCATCTCGGATACCCTGGCTTCAGCTAGAGCGAACGTCTTTATGGTTCGGGAGAGGATTGCCCTGCCGGGGAAGCTTGACTCCAGGCGGGGCATAACCTCATTTTGCCACATTGGTATCAGTTCCCGGGGTGGACCGGGTAGTGCTACGATAATCTTCCTGCCTTTCTCTACCCACCAGCCCGGTGCAGTGCCTCGCGGGTTGGGAATGGGCTTTGCTGAGGGTATGAGCCAGGCTTGCTTGAGATTATGGGGTGGCATCTCCCTTGCCATCCGGGTAAACATGGCTCGCAGTTGCTGTTCTAATTCTGCATCAACAGCCGGTTCTTCTCCCAGGACTGCAGCGATACTCTCCCGTGTCAGGTCGTCTTCGGTAGGTCCAAGACCGCCGGTGGTAACCACCAGCGCCGACCTCTCCAGTGCTTGATTCAGGACCTGGCACAACTGCTTCTTGTCATCACTTACGGTACTTATCCCGTAGAGGTCAATGCCCGAAAGCGGTAATTGGGAAGCAAGATAGCTGGCATTGGTATCAGTGATTTCACCTCTGAGAAGTTCGGTACCGATTGAGATAATTTCGGCTTGATTCTGGCTACTCATACGGCAATATTCCTTTTATCTTACTGAGCTTTGGTATGTCTCAACGTTGAATCGCTGCCTCAGCCTAGGACGTATTTTAAACCTTTCCTACGAGGCCTGTCATCTTTTTGTCGGTCTTTTTCCGATGCAGACCGTCCGTAGTATTATGTGGCCTTTGTTATCAGGAATAGAAAAGCATATAATATGTTTCTAATCTGGTGGCTATGGCAACAAGATTTTTACCGGGTGGTGAACATCTGTGAAAACCTCCGATTTCAATTATTTTTTACCAGCGGAGCTTATTGCACAGAACCCTGTTGAGCCCAGGGACCGGGCACGACTAATGACTGTGAAGCTGAGCGACAGCACACTAGAGCACCACAGGTTCTTTGAAATAGTTGAATATCTTAGGGCTGGGGATGTGCTGGTTTTCAATGATAGCCGGGTTATACCGGCACGTCTCAGCGGACGAAAAGTTGATACCGGGGGCAGACTGGAGGTCTTGCTGTTGCGCCGGCTCAGTCCTGATGTTTGGGAGACACTGGTCAGGCCGGCAAAGCGGGCCAGGATTGGTAGCCGAATAGAGATGACGGGCGACTCCCGGAGTGGTGGTAGAGATTCCAGCGTTCTGGCTGAAGTAATCGGGCTCGGGGAAGACGGGATACGGGTGCTGAGTTTCTCAGATGAAGCGCTCCTGTCGGAAATGGGCGGGATTGCTTTGCCGCCGTACATCCATGTCCCACTCAATGATGCGGAACGTTACCAGACGGTATATGCGAATGCGGCTGGTAGTATTGCCGCACCTACTGCTGGTCTACATTTTACACCGGAGCTAATCAGCAAGATAAGGGGTAAGGGGGTTCTCTGCCTGTTTGTTACCCTGCATGTGGGGCTGGATACCTTCCGACCTGTTCATGAAGACGACCCGCTTCAGCATACCATACATCAGGAGTACGGGGTTTTGAGTGAGGAGGTAGCCAACCATCTATCTCAAGCCAAGAGCGAAGGACACAGGGTTATTTGCGTTGGTACCACTACCGTCAGGCTGGTTGAGGCGGCAGTTCAAGCCAGTAACCCGGTTCACATGGAGCCTTTTGAAGGATGGGTAGACCTGTTTATTTTGCCGGGGTACCATTTCCAGATAACGGATGGGCTTGTTACCAATTTTCACCTGCCCCGGTCAACACTTCTAATGCTGGTCTGCGCCTTTGCTGGTGG
>CAZXWQ010000006.1:0-20478 GCA_964644545.1 uncultured Dehalococcoidales bacterium
CTGTCCATCGAGCATAGTTTCATGCCAAACGAGTTTATCTTCTGGGACGAAGATATTCCGGAATGGTTCTACATTGTTGCTGAAGGGAAGGTGAAGGTCCTTAAACATTCATCCTCGGGGAGAGAATTCATCATCGCGTTTTTCGGCCCTAGCGAAATGTTCGGTGAGGTAGCTGTCTTCGAAAATAAGCCCTACCACGCTTCAGCTCAAGCAGTAACTGAAACCAAGGTCATAGGGATTAAGCAAGACGACTTCCTATCTTTTCTAACTAATCGACCACAAGTAGCCCTGAAGATTATTAGTGTCTTGGGAGGTCGGCTCAAGGATGCTCAGAGTCGTCTTAGAGATTTTGCCGGAGAAAGAGTTGAGCAGCGCTTGGCCAGCGTGCTGCTTATGTATGTCTCAACTACAACTGCCAACTTCCAGCCAAAGACGTAAGTTCTATGCTTGAATTACTCGGTTCAGAACAACGATCGGATTCAGAAGCAGGATCTTAACTTTACCACCTAAATGGGGTAAAATTACTACGTAAAAAAACGCCAACGATAATCTGAAATTGATTAGGGTCCATGAGTAGTATAATATTTGCCTAAGATCAATACTAATTATTTCTAAGTGAAGGAGGAAATCATGGAGCACCAGTTACCAGAGTTACCTTACACCAAAGATGCGCTTGCCCCTCATATTTCTACAGAGACTATTGAATATCATTATGGAAAACACCACAAAGCTTACGTTGACAATATAAATAGACTTATTAAAGGCACCGAGTTCGAAAAGATGTCACTGGAAGATATTATCCAGAAATCGTCCGGAGGTATTTTTAACAACGCTGCTCAGATATGGAATCACACTTTTTACTGGAATTGTCTTTCGCCCAAGGGTGGAGGCGAACCTACCGCGGATCTAGCATACACACTCAATAAGCAATTCGGATCATTTGCCCAGTTCAAAGAGAATTTCACTAATGCTGCCGTCACCCTATTTGGGTCTGGATGGGCATGGCTTGTAAGGAATTCCGATGGCAGTCTTTCAGTCGAAACTACCAGCAATGCTGGGAACCCGCTGAAAGACGGAAAGAAATCACTTCTTACCTGTGACGTCTGGGAGCATGCTTATTATATCGATTATCGTAATGCAAGAGCCCAATATCTAGAAGCTTTTTGGAACCTAGTGAACTGGGAATTCGTAGCACAGAACTTGGCAAATTAACATAAAGGAGGATGCAAGGCATGGGGAAAATATTGATTGCATATTTCAGCCTGACCGGCAAGACCGAGAAGATGGCTGAGTATATTGCTGAAGGAGTTCGCTTCAGTGGACAAGAAGCCGAAGTAAAGAAGATATCAGACATAAAGAGCGCTAACGATTTGGCGGACTACGCGGGTTACATTTTCGGCTCTCCCACTTACCATAGAGACATGGCTGAGCCGGTGAAAACCTTTCTATTTCTGGCAAGAAAGGCCCACCTTGAGGGTAAGCTGGCCGGTGCCTTCGGTTCCTATACTCACAGCGGTGATGCGCCAGCCATTATCTTCGATACGATGCAATACGTATACAAGATGGAGCCATTTGAGCTGGGTTCCTTCAATCTGAAGGAGGCAGTCGTCGACACGCCTGAAGGTATGCGTTCCTGCCAGGATTATGGACGTGTATTTGGTGAGAAAGTCAGCAAATAGGTCATGGAAAGGTAAGCCGAAGGTAAGTCCGACCCTGAAGAGTAAACATTACTAATATGTGCTAAAACGCTGTATATATAATCATTATAATAATCGATTAAAAGGAGGGACACTATGGCGGACAAGAAGAACTATACCACTGGCTTTGGCGCTCCTATCGAAGACGATCAGAACAGCAAGACCGCTGGAGACAAGGGGCCTATCCTCATGCAGGATACGCACCTGCTTGAAAAGCTAGGGCACTTCGACCGGGAGCGCATCCCGGAGCGTGTCGTCCATGCCAAGGGCGCCGGCGCTCACGGCTACTTCGAGGTAACAGCGGACGTTACCAAATACACCAAAGCGAAATTCCTCTCCGAGGTAGGCCAAAAGACTGAGGTCTTCGCCCGTTTCTCGACTGTCGGTGGGGAGAAAGGTTCAGGTGATGCTGAGCGGGACCCCCGCGGGTTCGCCATCAAGTTCTATACAGAGGAAGGCAACTACGATATGACGGGAAACAACACTCCCGTCTTCTTCATCCGCGACCCGCTGAAATTCCCGGACTTCATACACACCCAGAAACGACACCCGGGGACGAACCTGAAGGACGCTGATATGTTCTGGGACTTCCTCTCGCTGACCACCGAATCTATCCACCAAGTTACTATCCTGTTTTCCGACCGTGGCACGCCACGGACCTACCGCAATATGAACGGATACAGCAGCCACACCTTCAAGTGGTATAAAGAAAAGGGAGAGTACTACTGGGTACAATACCATTTCAAAACCGAGCAAGGTATCCAGAACCTCACCCGGGATGAAGCTACAGAATTGAAGGGGAAAGACCCTGACCACGCCACCAGAGACCTGCACGATGCAATCGAAAGGGGGGAATACCCTTCCTGGAGGCTGGAAGTCCAGATTATGACTCCGGAACAGGCGAATGAATACCGCTTCGACCCGTTCGATATCACCAAAGTCTGGTTCCATGCCGACTATCCTCCCATGACAATCGGTCGGCTGGTGCTCAACAGGAATCCCGAAAATTACTTCGCTGAGGTCGAGCAGGCCGCCTTCTCACCCGCCAACTTCGTGCCCGGCATCGCAGCTTCACCAGACAAACTGCTCCAGGGACGTCTCTTCTCCTATCACGATACCCATATTCACCGCTTGGGAGTGAATTACCCAATGATCCCCATCAACCGGCCGAAGGCAGTGGTGAACTACTACCAACGGAATGGCTTTATGAATGTAAGCGAGAATGGCGGAGGAGGCCCAAACTACTATCCGAATAGCTTTGGTGGCCCCGAGCCCACACCCTACGTGGAGGAGCCTCCGTTCGAGGTCTCTGGTGAGGCGAAGAGGCAACCCTACACCCACCCGAATGACGATTTCTTCCAGGCAGGTGAGCTATATCGCAGAGTAATGACAGATGAAGACCGTGAGCATCTCATCGGCAACATCACCACCCACCTCTGTAATGCCCAGAAACGCATCCAGTTTCGCCAGACGGCCATCTTCTATAAGGCCGACCCCCCCGAGTACGGTAGCCGGGTAGCCGAAGGCCTTAATCTTGATGTGAATGAGGTAAAACGACTAGCTGAGATGTCTCAGGAAGAGCGGGTGAAAGCCACAGCCAAATAATTGGAACATAATTATACTAGATAGGGTTCTAGCGTAGGATTTACGTACTGCTGAAAAAGGGCAGACACCGTCTATTTGAAATGATAGACGGCGTATTTCTTTGTTTTACAAAAAGTATTTTGTTGAGCCATGTAACAAACGTCCGTAATGTCACATTCTGGCTAAATGTGCAGCGGCGGATACCATTTCGGACACTATATACTTGCCACAGGAACTAGTTAACTTTGAGCACCTTGCTTATGAAAAGTAGGTGGCTAAGTAGTTTGTTTTCTTATAGGGCAATCCTTACAGGAGTGCTTGATATACTCTGCTTTCTCCAGGATTTGCCGTAAAGACTCTTGGATATTAGAACTTATTGTTATCAAGGACGACGAAAGCTGTTATAATTCAGCGATAAGAGGTTGAATTAGGAATTCGTTCGCCAATTTTTGATATTCTATACCTAAGGTCAGATAGAGACATCTATAATGTCCTGATTCCTTAAAAATCTTAGCATATTTGACTAGTGTACCACGGACAACCTCTATCCCATTCGCAGTAAGGGTCTGACGGCTCACCTCTTCTTCACCAAACTCCGGGTCGTAAGTTATACGAAAATTAAAATCTAACTTTCCCCCATCTATCATTTTTAATATTGGGTCAGCAAAAGAATTAGTGGCTTGTGTAAATTCAATTTTCCAAGATTCTTTGATTTCGCTTCTTAATCCCTTGCATTTGTTTAGATATTCTTCGATATTGCTGTCCCAGTCATTGAAGTTTTGCCACAACTCCCTGAATGGAAGGTGTTCTTTAAGATAAGGAAAGCGGACACTATTTTTTACATTATCCATACCAGAGGTTGTACCTGGCAAAACCTCACTTATTCGTGGTATTGATAAACTCTCCATCCAATTCGATATTAAATTCTTAATTTCATCAAGATGTTCCCTCTGTTTTTCTTGTAGAATTGGGTCAACCAGTTTTTTTTGTAACTCATTGATTTCGTTAGTGTATTTCTGGTCGATTTCTTTGATTTGGTCCTGATATTCTTTAGTAAGTTCTCTAGCTTCTTTACGCTGACGATATGGTGCTCTGAATAGATTCCATATGAATACCACCAGGAACACTGTTGCAAGTCCAGCCACTGTGCCAAGACCAGGATATAAAACAGACGCAAGCCTGCTCGGTTGCTCTGGGAGTAGCAATGCTCCACCCACTCCAAATAGCACTGCCCCAAGTGCTTCACATCCCCAGAAGAACCGCGCACTACGGCGGAAGCGTTCTGTATCTTTCCATACTCTACGACACGTAGATTCTGCCATACCCCTTATTCTACCACTCTTTTCGATGTGTCCATGGATGAGTGAACTATTTAATACTGAATATTTCATTTACCAACAATAAGGAGTAGCCGTCGGTTTGCCGCGCCGCATGATTTGTAACAGCCTGACCAAAGCTAGCTGACTGTAGTCTTTCGCAAAAATGGGCTGATAGTAGAAGTTGTGGAAATTGGTCACGCGGTATAGAAAAAGGCACATCTTCCCGTAAGGACAAAACATGAAAGAGATATAGGAGCGAATATGCCTTGACTGCATGCATTCCACATTATGACGTTTTGGGTCTAATCGCATCATGCTTAAGGTTCGTGTTCGTTGAGTAGGCAAGTTGTGTTGCCTAGCTGGTTTTAGATTACCTTGTAGAATCTTGCGCCTTACCGTCATTCGGATGGCCTTCATCTTTGAAGATTTCTTCCATAAGCTTATCAATTTGTTGTCGAACACTGTCGATACTTTCTTGGAGCACCTCAGTTGAAACTCCGAATCTGCCAGCAATCTCATCAAGGCTGAGTCCCTGTTGGCTTAACTTTTCAACCTGAATAAGCAAGTCTTTTGGCAACTTCGGCTCAAACTTCAGTTGTTTTATCTTGGGCTCTTTTGCCTTTGTCTGATCCCTATTCTTTTGTCCTTGAGCCTCACGAGCGAAATCGTCGAGGCAATCCCCTCTGACCCACCTAATAGGCCGACAGCCTTTATGCCCACATCGCCACTCCCAAGGGCGTCCCTCTTTTGTGTAGTGCACGTGCATTACCGTACCTCGGGAGCACCTTGGCGGCTTGAGGAATGGAACGCGCCCATCAACAGGTCGCAGATAGCCCGTGCAAGTGCGCTTGTCCTCATTCCAATGTTCGCACCCCAATCTCAACGGGTAATGATCTCTAGGCTGCTGCTTGGCTTGGTTGATTAGGATTAATGGTCCACCGCAATTCGGGCAGCGATCACCTACGTTGACTTGATTGAAGGCGTCGGTGATGGGATCAAGTTGAAGCATCTTCTCTACTAGCTTTGCCATGTCCGGACTCTCGAACCGCCACATATGTTCACGGCTTGAAGTCTGGCTGGCCCAGTTGAGGCTACCGTCATAGACTATCTCACTGTCGACGACGATAGTCTTCGCATGCACCCCCGACATATGTATTAGCCTGACGCCAAGATGAGCAAGAGAATCAAATACTTTCCTGCCGAAGTCCCTGTCGTATCGTCTCCATTCTGGGTCAGTCAACGGTTTATGGAGCAGGAACACTTCGACATTGCGATCTCGCAGCATTGCAATGTAAGGAGCCACAAAAGGCCATCTAATCTTACCAATGAACGGTGTGTATAAGACGACCCTACGTTTGGCCTTCAGGAGATCTGCGACGAAGTGTTCGTAGAAATCGGCCTCAGTTAGGAAAACGGCCTTATCAGTGCCCTTAATGTCCCAACACTTCACTCCGACGACCGTCTTAGCGACTCTCTCTTCAAAGCCCTCACCTAGAATATGCGACGCGTTCAGTTCGACTGCCCTGCCCTTCAAAAAGGACCACAGGTTTCCGTAGCCAGTGCCAGTCTTTGCATACTTGTCCAGCCAGTGTCTATCTCCAATAAAGACGAATTGATGACGCGCCCGGGTCAAAGCCACGTTAAGGTCGCGTCGCACCTCTATCCAAGTATTGGGATTGGTGAAACGTGCCGTCCAATGTGGCTCTCCAAGAACGCTATCAAAGATGACTAAGTCGCACTCGTTGCCCTGGAAAGTGTGAACGGTGCCGGCGCCGACCCACCGCTCAAGCCTGAACATTTGAATCAGTTTATTGAGGTAACGGCGTTGTGCCGCATACGGAGTAATGATTCCAATTGGAGGTGGCATCTTCTCCTCTGGCTGACCGAGCTTTGTAGCGAACAAAGAGCTCACTTCGACAGCTACCTGCCCAGATATGAAATTAAATCTGCTAAGGCTGCCCGGCATCTTCCCTGACCATGGGTTAAGGTCGCTGATATCAACGAATACGAGAGCAGTGTCCGTATCGATAGCCGAGAGGAAGTTGGGTCGTTGGCGCGTCTTTACATCACTGCTGTCTACAAGATGGCTGTAACTGTCAATAAGAACCTTGGCGCCTGCAGCAATGTCAGGATGCATGCGCCTCTGCGTAGTAAGCCTCGCCAAGTCTGGCTGATGAAAACCAGAATCAACCATCTTCGTGATGCCGCGAAATTCGAAGATATCACTGGCGAGAATCTCGCCAGCAGTTCCACGCTGGCTGTTTACGACGGGAGGCAGTTGATACATATCGCCAACTAATACGACTCGTTTTTTGGCGCGTGACGCCGCGTAGGCAAGTAGTGGGAGCATCGCCATCGAGACCTCGTCAATTATCACGGTATCCCACCTCATGTCTGCCAATAGATCTCGATCGACATACAGCTTTGTCAATGTGGCGAAAATGGCAAGAGCGTTCTGAATAACTTGTTTTGCATCATCCTTAGCCGAAACCTGAATCGCTTCAATTTCTGACGCAAGCGTCGCGTCATGCTTCTCATCAGCCGTGATTTCTTCTTCCACTTCGGCAAGGGGTTTGAGGTCTGCGGTTACTTGTTGCAGCCGTAACAAACTCGCGTGAGCTTCGGCTGACACTCTTTGCGCCTTGATAGCATTAGCCTCCGCATGGCCTGCTTCAGCTTCGGCGCTTACGAGTGCCTGCTTAGCATACGTTAGCACCTCTAGTGATTTTTGAACCCTGCGGCGTCGACCAATGAAGAACGAGCGCTGTGCCCTGAGATGTTCGGCTTCAAAACGGTCTACGTCTGCTTTGGCATTCGCGACCTGTGCGGCGGTGACACTTCTCATCGCCATTGCGTTTTCATGTCTTTCTCGAAGACTCTGATAGGCAATCTCAGCTTGTTTTAACTCCAACCAAGGAGCCTGTATGGCTTTTAGTTCATCCAAATGCCGAGAGATACGCTCACGCTCCTCCTGCAGGATTTGTATTGTGTCTTCTCGCTCCTTGGCTTTGTCTTCCAGGTAGCTTTGGAAATGCACTGATCGTGGAATTTTGTCCGACTTGAGTTCACCGACCTTGAGGATTCGCCCTTCCTCAATCAATGGATTGTTGTATAGAAAGCCTGCTTGCCTGTCGGCGGACGGATGCTCAACGAGCGCCCAAAGTGCTTGCTCTACGGCGGCATGAGTGTGGGAAGTCACCAGAACCGTATCCTCGACCTCAGTCAGAGACGCAACCAGCGCTGCGATTGTGAAGGTTTTCCCGGTCCCTGGCGGCCCCCATACGAAGGTTATCTCCGAGCCAATACACTGCTGCAAGACTCCCTTGCTCTGCTCGGCCAATCGTTCTCCAAAGTCGAACCCGAGCGCAGCTGAGTCAGCTGTCGCTGGTTCAAAGCCGAATACCTTGGGCGCAAGGCCTAATTCCGAGCTCGACCTCAGAACCTCTATCTTCTCTTTGAGGCGCTTCAACAGGTCAGTCTCATTGACTACGAGCCGTGCAGACGGGATGTATTCCGGTAGAGGTTCGAGGGATTCAAGTAATAGCCAGATACGATTACCTTCTTGAGAAACAATCATGGCATTGATATCCCGACCATTGACTTTGAGCACGCCTGCTGCCTCTTCTGGAAGGCGTAAAGTATCGCCGATAACGAAAACGTAGAGAGTGCCAGTAGACTTCTCTTCTCGCTCACCGGAAAGCAGCTCGTATGCTTGTTCCCGGCTCTCTTTCTCTAGGAGAGCTATCTCGGCGTCGATTGCAGAGGCAAATGTGCCGAGCAACTGATTCATGCTCATCGCCAAACCACCCTGCCGTACGAGAGTTGATCAAGCGTGTCTGATACTGCCAATTCTACCACCGCATCAGCGTCGCCGCAATCACTCAGGTGTGTCACATATCGGTCAGACGGAGTCAATTGACCTGTAACGGTCACGATCATAGTGCCAGACAGATATAAACCATGAGCCTATGGCCACTCAGGGTCACACAATTCTGACAATCGTGCAATTTTATGGTGGAGGGGGTCATCACCACCGAAGCCGATGTACCAGGTGCTTCAGTTTAGCTCTGGTTTCTGACCGCAATTATGGTATAGCCCCGGCTGAGCGGGTTTGACAATCATCTGCAATGCTCATATTATTGGCAATAGCGTACGACTATTTGCTCATTGCTGGTCGAAATGAGTGATGCCGGACGAAGGGAAGACCAGTCGATCAAGAATTCAGGTAATATTTTGGTAGAAAGAGGCTGTCAATGAAAACGAGGATGACTGAGCTATTTGGGATAAAGCACCCCATTATGCTGGCTGGAATGAACTGGCTTACTCAGCCAAAGATTGTATCGGCTGTTTGTAATGCTGGCGGTCTGGGCAACCTAGCCATCTCCAGCCACACCCCAGAGGATCTGCGAAGTGATATCAGGAAAATCAGAGAGCTTACTGATAATAAGCCCTTTGCAATAAACCAAATACTGCTCTCTCCCACGGCTAAAGCAAATCTGGCAGTTGTCATAGAAGAGAAGGTTCCTATCGTAAATTACACGCTGGGAAGACCTCCCGATATTGTCCCTCTTATCGAAGCGGTCCACAATTATGGCGGCAAGGTTATGGCTACCGTGGCTCTGGTGAAACATGCCGCCCGAGCTGAGCAGCTCGGGGTTGATATAGTCAATATTACCGGTCACGAAGCAGCGGCACACGGGGGCTTCGCTACCTCAATGGTATTAATACCCATGGTTGCCAGTACTGTCAAGGTCCCTATCATTGCGGCTGGCGGTTTTTACGATGGTAGAGGATTGGCAGCAGCCCTAGCCTTAGGAGCTTCGGGTGTAACGATGGGTACCAGGTTCGCCGTAACCCAGGAATGCCCCCTGAGCGAACACTGGAAACAGAAAATCCTTCAATCCACCGAGCAAGATACGGTATATATGGATGTTGGCGACCCGGCGGTCAATGCCAGAGTGTATCGGAACAAACGGGCTGAAGATGCCATGAAGAAGAAATTTCCGGTAGTAGAATCTTTGACAGGTGCTATAGAAATAAAGCGATTACTAAACATTTCATGGTGGGAACTCATTCGTAGTGGCCTGAGCACCAGAAAGGGTGAGGGGGGAATGGGTATGTGGCAGCAACTCCGCTATGCAGCCGGCCCCGCCAGAGTAAAGAAGGTAATGTTTGAGGGCGATGAAAATGCTGGTACTTTTGCTATAGGGCAGGTTATCGGCGGCATAACTGATATTCCTACCTGTCAGGAATTGATTGAGCGGGTTGTGGCTGAAGCAGAGAAGGTGTTAGAGACAACCCGAGAAATGGCGCAGAACAAGCTACCTGCCTGACGTATACCGGTTATTTTTTATTCAACGGTTCTGAGACAGGCTTCATTTTTCAGCAGAATACTACCTCATTGCACGATTTGACGTTGTGTTGCGTCTGACAAATCATTGCTCTCTTTCATAGCACTAATCCAACACATCTTACTAAGAATCTCTTGATTATATTATGTTTCAGTGCTACTATTGCGTTAGCGTTAGAATCAAATGTTCTGGAGCATAGGAAATGCCTGTTCTTGACAACTACTTAAACGTGGTTGAGGCGGCAGCCATTCTGGGTGTTCACTGGGAGACAGTGAAACGCCTCTGCCGTGAAGGTCGAATCCCGGCAGAAAAGATTCACAATACGTGGCTCATACACAGAGAGCAACTGCAAGAGTTCGCCGCAACGTATGACGATCCAAGACGTGGGAAGCGGAGAAAAAGAAATGCCTAATCCGTTAGGTTCTATGATTCTATATTAGACCTTCTAGGAAAGGAACTTAAAATCCTTCCGGCCACTGGCGGTGCCGTAGAGGACCTCCAACACCCGGACTAGGATGAAATAGAGGATGCCCTAATAAACAAAGATACGACAGAGATTACTGCTTTCGCTGAAGTACCTGAGCCTGACATTTCCCATATCTATAGGCCGACACCACCTCTTTTCCGACAAGAAAAACACCTATTCAAATTTTTCATCAATGGTAGTATTCGCAATTATTTCCTGGCGACCGGAATTGAGGGAACAAGGTCGTTTCCCATTGAGCTGGCACAGATTGGAGCAACAGTAGTGGAAAGGGATGATGATGGGCAAATCAAAGCCCATTCCCATAAACACAAGGTTTTACTGCTGCTTCCGAAACAGAATCAGGGTGTTTCAGATACCCTATGGATGCAACTGCGAAAGATTAGTAAGCCCGACTTTCTTGAGCTTGTCGATTTTACACTGTCGGACCCGCTGAGCGATAACAAAAAAGACCCTAGAGACAAAGCCGGTGCAAAAGCTCGCTCTGAGATGCACAAACTGGAAATAGAACTTATTAAGTCTACAGATGCTTTTCGTGATGATAATACCTGGTTGATACTAGACGGGAGCGTTAAGTTCGTCGAACAAGATATATGGGATTCGTGGAAGAGTAAACCAAGCCCTTATCTCATAGGTGTTGCCAAGTCTTTTCGAAAAGACACAATGTTCCAGTTTGGACACCGTTCTACACAGAGAAAGGATATCACAGGTATCATTGCTGGTCTTCCTCATGCTTATAGAACGGTTGTTTTTGGTGCCGATGGAGGAAAGATTGCTTTCTGGTATGTTAGGCTACGGGAACAGAAGGAGTTGGATTACCCCTTGATGGGAGTCGTAAAGGTCGAAATACCCTGTCCTGACCTAACACCGATTCCTAGTGGACTAGCTGACCTTATCTCTAGGGTGCTTGTTGCCGAGAGAAATGTAACGCCATACGGATTGGATCATAGATGGCATTGCTCATTATATCCTATACATATCGCTGAACAAGTAATAAAAAGTGGATTCTACTCGAAGGATGTCCTGATGGGCTGCATAAAATGGCCCAAACCGCAAGCAGGAGGTGTAGTATGAATGAGACAAAACCAGTTCAGGAGATTGGCAAGACCTCTGCTACAGATAGAGCCCCGAACACGTCTGACAAATTCCTCTTTTGGTTAGCTCCGGGTATAATAGTCAACCCCTTCGATATAGTCCAAGTCGAACAAGTCAGCCATGAAGGAAAAAGTCAGACCTTTGGCTTAGTAACTACCCTAGAACATAGCACTGATTCCCCGACACACCTAGCAAACTTCATTTCAAGTAACTTTGGCGAACTGGATGAGGAACCAAATACTCCCCGCCAGGGCACAACCGTGGCCAACGTGAATGTATTGAGCAACAGTAAAGACATTTATATGCCCGTATCCAGCGAGAAGGTAGTGAGCTTCGCAGATGAGGCCGGGATTCAAATAGCATTGGGTATGGATACTATGGGTACTCAGGACAGGATCCCAGCCGGTCTCATAAAGATGAGTAATGGTGTAGCCGCTGTAGCCTACATTGACCGTCGGTATGTATCAGGTCCGGAGTCAGCGCATGTTAATATTACAGGTATTAGTGGCCTGGCTACGAAGACATCGTATGCCATGTTTCTGATTCAGTCCATCCTACAGAAAACCCCCGAAGAGGAAAGGGATAAGATAGCAGTAATTATCCTCAATGTGAAGCATGGAGACCTATTACAAATAGATCAACGACCAGAAAGGGAACCCTCGGTAGAAGAGATGGAATTATGGGAAGCGCTTGGTTTAGAGCCAAAACCCTTTGATTCAGATAAGGTTCACTACTTCTTGCCACGTGGCAGGGATGGCCGACCCAATTGTTTTTACGAGCCAAGTCCCCACAATGTTTATGCCTATGACCTTGAAGCCACTGCTGATAAACTTGATCTATTGTTTGCACAAGTACCGGATACCTATTTTACTCTGGAATCTATCATTGGGGAAATCCGAGAGGGTATAAGAAATCGGGAGTCAGAATTTAGGAATGTCTATAGCTGGGATAATCTGCTTAACCAGAAACCCTTGGTCGACCCACAAACACATTCACCTGTAAGCATGTGGAGAGGAATACGGGCCTCCTCCATCGGAGTATTTAGACGACATATAAGAAGAATGATCAAAACTACACAGTCTGGGATTTTTGTTGATTCACCTTTCACTCGTGAGAAAGTTTTAAGTGACGAGATTCTCAACATCCAGGGGGGGCATACGTACGTTATTGACATCGCCCGGCTCTATGAGCATGAGCAGATGCTCGTTTTTGGTGACTTGCTCAAGGCAATCCACAGCCTCAAGGCGGAGCCACCGGAAGACAGAGAATCACCTCCCCCGGAGAAGATAATTTTCTTTGTCGATGAGCTGAATAAATATGCTCCTCACCCATTCTACGTAAGGATAAGGTGGAGGGATTTGTGACCAGCCACATCAAAGACTGCATCCTTACCGAGGAGAACCTGCAGGAGCTAGTGAGGCTGACTAATGAGGAACTGGCTCAGACTTGCGCTGAGGAAAGGGAGAAGCTGGGGCTCCTTCAAGTTCAGATTGCCGAAGCAGACAGCCGACTGGGCAAGATCTACGATACACTGGAGACGGGAGAGTTCAAGGGTGGGGAGCTTGCCCCGAGAATACAGGCTCTCTTCCAGAAGAAGGAAGAGTTGCAGCAAGCCAAGGCTGATGCGGAGGAGGCACTGCGATACCAAGCTGTGGACATGGCCGATCCCCAGGTAGTGCGGGAATATGTGGATGACCTGAGAGGTTTGCTAGAGAGGTCTTCCATCGTTGAGCAAAGAAGCTTCCTTAAGTCTTTCGTGGATAGGATTGAGGTGGGTGACTCAGAAGTCAATGTGTACTATACTATCCCTATGCCCCCATCTAGCCTCGCGGAGGAGACGGTAGGAGTTGTACCTTTCGTACACCACGGTTGAAGGAGAGGGGGATAAACCCCGTTAGGAACTCTAACGGGGTAAAGGGGGTGAGGTAGATAGAAATATTATGCTTTCTAGCCCTGACAGTGTAAAATCTTGGGGGAGAGAAGAATTTGAGAATTCTCACTCTTGCGGCTCAATGGGTTTTCATACTCTGCCTGCCTGCCCTGCTGGTAACGGCCAGCATTGCCTGGGCAGCAAACAGCCTCTGGCTCTACAGGTCCGGCTTCGAAAAATACAATGTCGCCCAGAATACCGGCCTGGCTGATTCCGAACTGGAGACAGTTGCTACCGGCCTAATCAACTATTTTAACTCGGGTGAAGAGTACGTTAGCCTTACGGTGATGAAGGATGGCAAGCCTTTTGATATATTTACCCGGGAGGAGGTTATTCACTTCAAGGACGTAAAGGGGTTGTTCCGGCTGGACTACCGGGTCTTGCTGGGGACACTGATTTATTCTCTGGCTTATACCGGGGTCAGCCTAATCCGGCAAAGGAGCCGGCACTGGAGTCGTGCCGCTCGGGGAACAGTTGGCGGGAGTGCTCTTACCCTGGCTCTGATGCTGGCTCTGGGATTGGGAACCTTGCTGAATTTCGACCAGCTATTCCTGCAATTTCACATCATCAGCTTCGCCAATAAGTTCTGGTCGGCCGAAGGAAATATGGTGTTGCTCTTCCCCCGGGGCTTCTGGTATGACACGGCTTTACTCTGTGCCGGTATAACAGCCGGTCTGGCAGTGATTCTGGGTGGGGTAGCTGGGGGTTATCTGGCATTTACCAGGAGAAGAGCTGCAGTCTAGTATTTTTAAACCGGCGGAAAATTGACATAGAGAGGATTGGAAATGATTGAGATTCGCAGGGCGATAATTGAGGATGAAGGCGGGATATTCGGCCTTTTTAGACAATTTACACCTGGCGAGACACCAGCCGAGAGGCTTACCAGCTGGCGGGGTGGTGCTGGTACGTTTTGGGAGATAGTTAATGATGATGAAAAGGGTACTGTCCTGGTTGCCGAAGAGGATAACGAGGTAGTCGGGGTTATTACCCTGTCTTATCCCGTAGCAATTCGCTGTGGTGGAATATACACCTGTATCGAGGAATTCATTGTCAGTCAGAATATGCGCGGCCGCGGGGTTGGCGGCCTGCTTCTGGAAGCGGCAATCACTGAAGCTACCGCTAAGGGCTGCCGCGAGATCCAGGTGAACAGGCCCAGTGAGCTGGGCTACCCGGTGTATCTCGAGCATGGCTGGGCAGACCTGGGTAAGCACCTGAATATGAAGCTACCCCGCCAATGAGTAGTTTGCCAAATAAGGTTACGAAAGGAGGTACATTGCGATGGTGAGGATGCCAGATGATATGGCGGACAGGACTCCCTATCAGAACATCATTTATGAGAAATACCCGGAGGATAACAGGCTATTAAGAATCACTCTTAACCAGCCGGAGAGGATGAATACCCTGAGCTATGACATGCTTATGGATATCCGGCACGCCCTCATCCAGGCGGAGCGCGATCCAGAAGTCAAGGTGATAATCATCAAGGGTGCCGGGCGGACCTTCTCATCGGGCTATGACCTGGGAGCTCGACCCCGCTATACAGAAGGAATAGACCCAACGGTAGCCATTGAGGACCACATCAAGTATTACCACCAGGATGTCTGGTTTACCATCTGGAATTTGCAGAAACCAGTCATCGCCCAGGTGCATGGTTACGCTCTGGCGGGGGCCAGTGAGCTTGCCACAATTTGCGACATCACGATAATGGCCAACGATGCTGTTACGGGCTACCCACCGACGAGGGCCATGTCCGTCCCCGACACCTTCTATTGGCCGTGGCTCTGCGGGCTGAAGAAAGCCAAGTACCTAAGTATGTCGGGCAGTCCAATAACCGGCAAAGAGGCGGCTGAGATTGGGCTGGCTACCATGTCGGTCCCGGCCGATAAGCTGGAGGAAAAGGTGACGCTGGTAGCCAAGAGACTGGCGATGGTTCCCAGTGAGCTCCTGTTCCTGAATAAGTTTGCCTGCAACCGGAGCATGGAGATAATGGGTATGAGGGTAGCGATGGAGTTCATAGGTAAGCTTCATGACTACTCCCACACATTCGATTCTGTTCGTGAGTTCGGGCGGATATCGCGGGAAGAGGGGTTGAGAGCAGCTCTGGAGTGGAGGGATGGTAAGTTTGGGGACGATTATAGGGCGCTTAAGAGAATGGCTGCCGAACAGGGTACCGAATTCAGTTTTCCACAGGCTCTGTCTATGCCTGAAGTCAAAGAGGCTTTGGAAAAGTACGAAGCCGAAAGGAAGAAGTAAGGGTAACCCAAGCCTCTATCCTACCAGCGGGTAAAATTAGTCCATCTGCCGGCTAGCCGATAAAGCACAGAGAAAAATGAAAGGGGAAAATTAATATGGAAGGGGAAAGTGTAGCTGCCGTATGCGGTCTTTACTGCGGTGCTTGCTCATTATATCGCGCCCGGCGCGATGAAAATCCGCAGAGGCTTGAGGAGCTGCTCAAGATGCTATCGGAACGCTGGCAGGTGCCAGGGGATGAACTTGATTGCGATGGCTGTCTCAGTGGAGGCCGCCTCATGCCTTATTGCCGGGACTGTAAGATAAGGCTGTGCGCCGCGGAAAAGCCGGGGGTTACCCGGTGTTCCGATTGCCCGGACTTCCCCTGCTCACTAATCACCGCATTCAACAACGATGGGGTAAGTCACCACGCCGAGGTCTTTGACCATATCCGCCGCCAGCAGAAGGTAGGGGTTAATGAGTGGCTGGAGGAAGAGTTTGAGCGGTGGCGCTGCCAGTTTTGCGGGGTCTCTCTGGACTGGTATGCCCGGTCATGCTACCGCTGCGGGACAAAGAATGCTCTTACCATAGGCACGGTGATGGGAGAGAGGCTTCAGCCTTATTACCGGGGGTAGGGCGATGTACTCCTGGTGAGGGTAAATTAGCTCATTTAAGTCGGCGTAACAAGGTTTTTTTAGGGATATTATTCCAGAGACTTATTCTACCCAAAATGTCACTCAGTGTACCTTTAGCTAAAACCTTGTGTGCGGGAACAGTAATAGCATGTTCACCCAGAGGCGTAGCCTTCCTTAGCCGAATGTGACTCCCACGCTGCCTGACAACTTCATATCCCAGGGACTGGAGCAGTCCAACTACATCACTACCGCTAACCTGTGGGAGTTTTGGCATCAGCTAACCTCACCTCGGACAGAGTGAGGATGGTAATGGAGTCATCTATCTCACCGTAATGAACAGACACCGCCTCCTTAATATTCTGATGCAACTCATCCAGGGTATTGCCCTGAGTAAATATGTCCTCACCAATTCCCCGGGCGCACCAGACCTCACCATCAAAATAAATCTCTATCTTTACCAGCACATCAATCTCCCACAATTGCTCAAGGTTTATTATATCAGAAAATTTGGATTTTGGCTTTACCTCTGAATCCCCGGTGACTTTCTCTGTGATGCCACTCTATTCTTTTAGAGAAACCTCAGCTACCACTCTCTCTCGCTGCTGGTTCCAGCCAGAGCGGTTACTTCACAGCTCTTAACCCGCTCGCAGCCTGCCCCCTTACACTCAATGGTAAAGGTTCAGCATTCCGGTCTCGGCCGTCCCGCCCTCTATATACGTGCAGCCAGGTATGAGTAACAGAATGGTGAGCACGCCAGCAACCATGTACCTTTTCTTCATTTCCATGGATGGGGCTTCGCCGGCTACAATATCACAAAATATGCAGTCGCTCATATTGTGGGGAACTTAGATATTGCAGGTATCGCAGCTGTTAGCACCACAGCTATCGCATGGGTTCCCGCCTATCACTGAAGAGAACCCAACATCATCTGTAGTGAAGCAGGCAAACCTTGACAGTACTCGTTCGGCACTCTGCTGGCATTTGGGGCAGGAAGCCGCCTCACCAGACTGGCTTAGCGGACGTAATAGCTCAAACTTGGTCTCACAGCCTGGGCAGACGTACTCGTATATTGGCATTTCTATTCCTCTATGGTTAGTCTAATCTCTTTTAAGCTGGCAAGTCAAGTTAATACTATTTAAGGTCTTATTGGCATTTGGTTGCTTTCTATTGTCATTGCGAGCGAAGCGAAGCAATCTATAAATCTATTGAGATTGCCACGGACACTATCGTGCCCTCGCAATGACACAGTACTAATGTAACAACCAAAACCGAACAGAATCCTATTTAATCTACCTCACCCCCTTTACCCCGTTAGAGTTCCTAACGGGGTTTATCCCCCTCTCCTTATCAAAGGAGAGGGGGATAATAAAAAAGAGGGGCGCAGCCCCTCTATAACTCCCCATATTTGGGAATTTGCCTGTCTTAAACTATCTGATAAACGGCAGGTCAAGCCTCCCAGACAACCTTGCCGCCGATAATGGTCATTTCAACCCTGATGTCCTTTATCTGTTCGGGTGGTGATTTGGTTGGGTCACTGCTTACCAGCACCATATCAGCCAGCTTGCCTGGAGTGATAGAGCCCTTGATACCCTCTTCAAAGGAGGTATAGGCGCCGTTTATGGTATAGAGAGCCAGTGCCTGACTGGCTGAGATACATTCGTGGGGCAGAAGCTGCTGGCCTGATTCAGCCTGCCTGGTAACGGCAGCATACATACCGACCAGCGGGTTATTAGATACTATAGGAGAATCTGAGCTACCGGCAACAACAAGCCCGCTATCAAGGAAAGACTTAATTCTATATAACCACTGTAGCTGAGTAGCCGGCACCGTAACCAGGTACCTTTCACCACTGTAGTGGATGAACGGGGGCTGAGTAGCTATGACCGCCTGAAGCTTAATAAGTCGGTTGAGCAGGTGGGGAGGGCACTCGGAGCAATGCTCTATGCGGTGCCGCCTGCCAGCCTGTGGGAGCTGGCTGGTGGCGTATTCCAGGGCGGTGATGGCTGCCTCCACAGTGCTTTCCTGGATGGCGTGTATGGCCAGTTGAAAACCGGCCCGGTGAGCGTTGAACACCTGCTCGTTGAGTTCCGGCTGGGGAGGGTGCAGTTGGCCTGACACCCGGCTGGGCACTATCTTTACCCCTCCCAGGCGCAGTCGGTTATCACCAGAGCCAAAAGCCAGCCCTGCTTCCTGAAACTGGTTCATGGTCTCAACACCGACCATCATTGATACCCGGCTATTTAATATGCCGTTGTCTTTGAATCGAATGTAGTGCTGCCACCGCTTCAGGTCATTGACATAGGTTGCATCCTGCAAGGATGTAATCCCCTGAGAAACGTAGTGCTTATTCGCCAGGGTTGCACCCCTGGTGAGTTCTTGTTCGGTTAGAGAGGGCATTACCTTCTCCCTGATGTGCCCCAGCATCTCAAATAGAAGGCCGTTTGGTTCGCCGTCGGTGAGGTCTCTGGCAATTAGCGCACCAGGCGGTTCCGGTGTTTCCCTGGTAATACCCGCCAGGGAGAGCGCCTTGCTGTTGAGGACACAGGCATGAAGTGAGCGGTGAGAGAGGATTACCGGATGGTCGGGTGCTACCTCGTCTATGTCCCATCGGGTGGGGTGGCGTTTCTCGTCGAGGTAAAACTCGTTATAATCGGTCCCGGTAATCCAATCTCCGGGTGGGGTATCCTGAGCCTTGTGCCTGATGGCTGCCTTTATGTCATTTATGGAGTGTACTGAGGAGGGACTAAGGTCGACTCCAAGCAGCTTTCGTAGAAATGAGAAGATATGGCAGTGGGCATCATTGAAACCGGGCACCACGGTTCTGCCCTGGCAGTCAATTATTCTGGTACTGGCTCCCTTCAATTCCTCCAGTCTTTCATTTGCCCCGACCAGTAAAATCGTGTCGCCCCTGGTCGCCACCAGTTCGGCACCGGGTTGTACGGGGTCAACGGTTATTACATTGGCGTTTTTGAGGATAAGGTCTGCGGCTGGCACTTCTCACTTAGCTCCTTTGACTGAGTAGCCATAGGGTAGTATACTACCCATAATTTACTATGGCAACGTAGATTCACATGGACACAGAGCAACTAAGCGAGAAACTGGTTTCGTGGATAAGGGATAAGGTAACAACCGCCGGCTGCAGGGGCACGGTACTGGGCATGAGCGGCGGGATTGATTCCTCGGTAGTGGCGGCCTTATGTAAGCGTGCCTTCCCCCGGGGAATGCTTGGGGTGATTATGCCCTGCTATAGTATCCCGGAGGATAGGGAGCACGCGCTGTCTGTAGCTGATAAATTCTCTATTCCGACTAAAGAGGTGGTTCTGGACAGTGCTTATGATACCTTGCTTAAGGTGTTGCCCGCCGATGCAGCAGAGCAAAGTACCAACCAGCTGGCCAGGGCTAATCTCAAGCCCAGGTTAAGGATGCTCACCCTTTATTACTTTGCCAACCAGCTTAACTACATGGTGGTCGGCGCAAGTAATAAGAGTGAGCTGTCGGTAGGCTACTTCACCAAGTACGGGGATGGCGGGGTGGATATTATACCTCTGGGTAATCTGGTGAAAAGAGAGGTGAGGGAGCTGGCTCGCTTCCTGTGTATTCCGCAGGAGATTATTGATAAGCCTCCCTCAGCCGGTTTATGGCAGGGACAGACCGATGAAGAGGACCTGGGGCTTAGTTACCAGGAAATAGATAACTATCTGCTTACCGGTGATGCTTCCGACGACGTGAGAGGAAGGATTGAGGCTATGATGTCCAATTGTAGCCACAAGCGCCTGCCGCCCGCTGTGCCTGATTTTCAGGGTTAGCTACACTTCCTAAGAGGCTGGTAATCTGCACAGCCTGACATCTTCTGCAAAATAAATTCTTGGCTTCCAATCATTAGGTAACCCTCCCCCTTTAAGCACCGGGAAAAATCTTGGATTTTCTTGGGAACTCCGCATATTTAGAGGCTTCGTTTTCCTTTTTTAAGGCTCATATATATAACCCCCTTTTCGGTTGCTATTATTTAGAGAAGCCCATCCGTTTTAGGAGATGTCATTGCGAGGAGCCCTTCCCAGAAGGGCGACGAAACAATCCCGGAAAGAGGGGAACAGACGGAAGATTGCTTCGGCACTTTGTGCCTCGCAATGACAGGGCAAGAAAATAAAGTATAA
>CAZXWQ010000006.1:20578-25296 GCA_964644545.1 uncultured Dehalococcoidales bacterium
ATTGATAGTGTTGCCGCTCTGGTACCCCGGGCTGAGATTGAAGGGGAAATGGGAGATACTCAAGTTGCCTTACAGGCCCGCCTGATGTCGCAAGCCTTGAGGAAGCTGGCGGCGGCTATCGGTAAGTCGGGAACAGCGGTGGTATTCATTAATCAACTGAGGGAAAAGGTTGGCGTTTTTTTCGGCAACCCCGAGGTGACACCAGGCGGCAGAGCCCTGAAGTTCTATAGCTCAGTAAGGATAGACCTGAGGCGTGTTGAGACCATCAAGCAGGGCGACAGAGCAATAGGCAACCATGTCAGAGCGAGGGTAGTCAAGAACAAGGTAGCTCCCCCGTTTAGAACGGCCATGTTTGATATCATGTTTGACCACGGGATAAGCCTGGAAGGTGATATTATCGACCTTAGTGTTGAGCTGGGGCTAGTGAAGAAGAGCGGCGCCTTTTTCTCATGGGGTGATACCCGTCTGGGGCAGGGCAGGGAGAATGCCAAGCAATACCTCGTTGAACATTCCGAGCTTGCCCAGGAGATTGAGCAGCAGGTTAGAGCCTCAGCTATGAACACCCCTAATCCCGTGGCTTAGGGATTGGTAAAACCCTAAACTGACAATTAAATAAACAGTAGAAGTGGTAAAGCTGAGGCCGAAATCCTGGTCTTGGCTTTATTTTTTAAAGATGGGTGGAAATAGGATGAGTAAGATTACCGCCATACGGGCTGGGAGGAGGCCGGGGACGAGGGTAAACATATTCCTGAACGGGGAATTTGCTTTTAGCCTGGAAGCTGAGCTGGTGGTAAAAGAGGGTCTGTATGTTGGTCGGGAGCTATCGGATAATGAGATTGATGCACTGGCCAGGTCTGACCGCTTTGAGCGTTGCCTTAATGCCGCCAACCGCTATCTCAGCTATAGACCCCGGAGTGAATCTGAGCTAAGAGAGCGACTCTACAAGCGTGGATTTGACGGTGATAATGTGGAGGCAGTGATAGCCAGGCTGAAGGAGCAGGGACTGGTAGATGACACAGCCTTTGCTGAATTCTGGAAGGAAAACCGGGAAATGTTTAGCCCGCGTAGTCGGTGGCTAACAAGCTTGGAGCTCAGGCGAAAAGGTGTAACTGCCGAGGTCATTGAACAGGTAGTTAGCAGCGCTAGCGATGATGACAGTGCCTATCGGGCTGCCCTGGGTAAAGCCCGCAGGTTATCCCTCTCGGATTACCAGAGCTTTCGTCGTAAATTAGACGGATACCTTCAGCGGCGCGGCTTTGGTTATGGGGTGATAAACCGTACGGTAGGACGTGTGTGGCAAGAACTGGGGGGTGTGGCCAGGTAACATTCTATCCTCGTTTACAACTGGAGGTGGGGTGGTAATGAAAATTTACACAAGAAAGTGAGGTAAAATAAATGGCTGAACCTATCTATTATGTAGCATTAGTCTCTATTTTCGCTATCGGTATTATACTGGGAAGCGCCATTATCTTCTTTTTCCGCAGAATGGCGATTAATCGTCTGCAGCGGACTGCCCAGCGCAAAGCGGCTAAAATAGTGGCTGAAGCCCGGGATGAGTCCAAGGAAGTAACTATCAAGGCCAGGGATGAGGCCAACAAGCTCAAGTCACTTGCTGACTCAGAGTACCGTGAACGGCGCACTGAACTACAACGGCAGGAGAACCGTCTGTCGTCAAAGACAGAATCTATGGAGCGAAAGCTTGAAAGCGTGAACCAGCGGGAGCGCGACCTGGCTAATAGAGAAAAGGCGATGGAGGCAACTCGTGCCCAGCTTGACGAAGCCAGAAGCAAGCAGATACAACAACTGGAGCTCATTTCTGGTATGTCCAGTATCGAAGCAAAACAGGTCCTGCTCGACAGAATGGAAGTAGAGATGCAAGAGGAAGCGTCGCATCGCCTGCGGGAGTGGGAAATCAGGTTAAAGGAAGAGGCTGATAGCAGAGCCCAGGAAATTATAGCCCAGTCTATTCAGCGCTGCGCCTCTGAGGTAGTGTCTGAGACCACGGTAGTTAGTGTCCCCCTCCCCAGTGATGAGATGAAGGGTCGGCTCATCGGGCGGGAGGGTCGTAATATCAGGGCACTGGAGCAGGCTACCGGGGTTGACCTGATTGTTGACGATACCCCTGAGGCCGTAACCCTGTCCAGCTTTGACCCGGTGCGCAGAGAAGTGGCCCGCCTGGCCCTGACCAAGCTCATCCTTGATGGCCGCATCCATCCGGCACGTATTGAAGAGGTGGTAACCAAGGCGGAGGAAGAAGTGGCAGCCACCATCTATAGCGCCGGCGAGCAGGCGGCATATGACGTCGGTGTACCCGGACTACGCCCCGAGTTAATCAAATTACTCGGTCGGCTCAAGTATCGCACCAGCTACGGACAGAATGTGCTAGCCCATAGTGTTGAAGTCGCAAACCTGTCGGGGATGATTGCTTCGGAGCTGGGAGCCAATCCTGCCATAGCCAAGAAAGCGGGGTTGCTTCATGACATAGGTAAGGCAGTAGACCGGGAAGTAGAAGGCACCCACGCTGCCATCGGGGCTGACCTTGTTCAGCAGTGGGATAAATCTCCGGAGGTGGTTCAAGGCGTTGCCGAGCACCACGGGGAAGCCACCACTACCAGTATATGGGGCTTTATTGTCGCCGCTGCGGATGCTATCAGTAGCGCCAGACCAGGAGCCAGACGTGAGTCACTGGAAAACTACCTGAAACGGCTGAAAGCGCTGGAGGATATCGCCAATAGCTTCAAGGGAGTGGAAAAGTCCTACGCTATTCAGGCTGGCCGGGAAGTCCGCATTCTGGTGAAACCAGAAGAGATTGATGATTTAGGTGCAATGAGGCTCGCCCGCGACATTGTGAAAAGGATAGAGGAGGGAGTGGAGTACCCCGGTCAAATAAAGGTTACTGTACTCAGGGAAACGAGAGCCATAGTCTATGCAAAGTAGGAGGTAGCACTGTGGGGAAAAAGACAAGACCCGGTAAGGTGCCTATCTCCTCTGGGGAAGGCTAATGCTGATACTGGCAATTGGTGACATAGTTGGCAAGCCTGGCAGGCAGGCACTAAATGAAATCTTGCCTGACCTGCGGCAGGAGTACGGGTTAGACCTGGTTATTGCTAATGCCGAGAATACTGCCGGTGGCCTGGGTGTAACTCAAGCCACTGCCAGTGAACTACTGGACGCTGGTGCCGATGTGTTGACCTCGGGTAATCATATATGGGCTCAGAAGGAGATTATCCCGTATCTTGATAGCGAGATGCCTATACTGCGCCCACTAAACTATCCCCCGGGCGTGCCCGGCAGGGGCTACATAATCACCAGGCAAGCAATGGTGGTTAACCTTATAGGCAGGACCTTTATGAGCAATTTCGACTGCCCGTTTAGAGCTATGGACCAGCTACTGGGCGAACTTAAAGACAGACCACCGGTAATTATTGTTGATTTCCATGCCGAGGCGACATCGGAGAAGGTGGCAATGGGGCGATATCTGGATGGCCGGGTCAGTGCCGTACTCGGCACTCATACCCATGTTGGCACCATCGATACCCAGGTGCTGCCTCAGGGCACCGCCTATGTTACCGATATTGGCATGACCGGACCTGTGGACTCCATCATAGGTGATGACGCTGCTATCGTGCTTCAGCGATTTCTGACCATGATACCCTATCGCATTACCGTGGGAAAGGGCAAAACCACCTTCAATGCAGTCCTGGTCAGGGTTGACGATAACAGTGGCAGGGCAATAAGCATTGAACGAATCTCCCGGGAGGTGGGATAATGGCCGGAGTGGACCTCCATATACATACTACAGCATCTGATGGCCGGTTCAGCCCGGCAGAAATTGTTTGCAAATCAGCCGAAGGAGGGCTAACCGTTATTGCCATTTCTGACCATGACACAGTAGATGGTATCATTCCAGCCATAGAAGCTGCTGAAGCCTTTCCGCAGCTGGAAGTCATACCCTGCGTTGAAATTAGCACCGATGTCCCCGATGGCGAAGTTCATGTCCTCGGCTATTTCATAGACTATACTGATAGTGAGTTACAGACTAAGCTGGAGAGAATGCGCAACTCACGGCGGCAGCGGGCTGAGAGAATGGTGGCTAAACTGAGGAATTTTGGTCTGGAAGTTGAGTGGGACCGGGTGCAAGAAATATCCGGTGGCAGCGCTTTGGGCCGTCCTCACATAGCCCGGGCTATGTTAGAGAAGGGTTATATAGCCTCAATAAGAGAGGCGTTTGACAGGTATATAAGTCGGGGTGGCCCGGCCTACGTTGAGCGGGAAAAGATGACACCTGTAGAGGCAGTGGAACTGATATTACAGTCTAATGGCCTGCCAGTGCTGGCACACCCACTAACTATCCCCAACCCGGAGAAAATGGTCATAGAGATGAAGAGAGCTGGCCTGGTGGGTATTGAGGCCTATTATGGTGCTTATACGGCTGAGGAGGTTAATAGACTGGTTCGCATTGCCAAAAGGCACAGTCTTATTGCTTCTGGCGGCAGTGACTACCACGGTCTGGATGATACTGCTGAGACTATGCTCGGTGGCGTGTACGTGCCTGTGGAATCAGTAGAGCGACTGGTAGCTCTGGCCAGGGAGCGCGCTCTAAAGCTGGCCAGTCTATGATGCAGGACTATGGTTATTAAGTTTGTGCTACTAATATTAGGTGCCTACTTACTGGGTTCAGTGCCAGCCGCCTATCTGGCGGCTAAGTGGGCGCGTGG
>CAZXWQ010000007.1:0-7287 GCA_964644545.1 uncultured Dehalococcoidales bacterium
CGAAGCAATCTCACCGCTCCGTTTGAACCACCCCTCCTGCCTGTGCTATATTCGTTTCAACCAGTAAGCGAGGTTAGCCCGAAAATGACCGAAAACAGCCTGTCCTCAGCTTCAATTACCAGTAACTTAAAGACCCGCTTCGTCGGACAAAGGGTCATTTACTACCCCAGCCTCACTTCAACCATGGAGGCAGCAAGGCAGGAAACCCTCCAGGGTGCCGCCGAAGGAACTGTTATTATTGCCGACGAGCAGACTGCTGGCAGAGGGCGATTAAAGCGTGCCTGGCTCTCACCCAGGGGCAATATTGCTCTCTCTGTAATACTGCGCCCCCGCATGACTCACCTGCATTCCCTGGTTATGCTCGCCTCCCTGGCTGTAGTCCACAGCATTGAGGCAATCACCAGCCTCAAACCCCAGATAAAGTGGCCCAACGATGTTCTCATTGGCGGTAAGAAGGTGTGCGGCATTCTCATTGAGAGCCATGTACAGCGAAAAAAGGTCGACTACGCCATCATAGGTATCGGCGTAAATGTCAACCTCAGACCTGGCGATTTCCCTGATATTTCGCCCATCGCCACCAGCCTCTCCCGTGAACTGGGCAGAGAAGTACCACGCCTGACCCTGATACAAAACCTTCTGGTCGAGATAGAAAGGTTATACCTGGCTCTGTCAGCCGGTGAATCTCTTTTCCAGGAGTGGCGGGACAGATTAGTAACACTTGGTAAAATGATTCGTGTAGAATCGGGCGATACCGTACAGCAAGGTATCGCCGAATCAGTAGCTGAGGACGGCAGTCTTCTACTGCGCCTCCCCGATGGCACCCTGGTCAGGATACTGGCTGGTGATGTTACCCTGCGCGACCAGTAACCAGATAATCCACCATTCAAATGGATAGTTAAGGGCCTGGCCTGAAGGAACCGTTTTCCTTCAAGCCATTCCCCCTGATAAACTAAAACAGTTCTGCTCTGTGGCTATTTGCTGCTCTTTTCGCCCGATTGCCCTCTATCACCCTTGTCCACAAACATCTTTAGCATGTCTATGGGGACAGGAAATATCAGCGTACTGTTCCTCTCTGTGGCTATCTCGGTCAGTGTTTGAAGGTAGCGAAGCTGTAGAGTAACCGGCTCCCTGGCAATAACGGCACCGGCTTCAGCCAGCCTCTCCGAGGCCTGGAACTCACCTTCGGCATGGATGATTTTGGCTCGTCGCTCTCTCTCAGCCTCAGCCTGGGCAGCCATCATTCGCCTCATTTCTTCAGCTAGCTCAACCTCCTTAATCTCTACCGTACTGACTTTAATGCCCCACGGGTCGGTATGCTCATCAATTATCTTCTGGAGCATCTGGTTCAGCCTCTCCCTCTCCGTCAGCAGCTCATCCAGCTCCGATTGCCCCAGCACATTCCGCAACGTCGTCTGGGATATCTGTGACGTCGCCCGGACAAAATCCAGCACCTTGACCACAGACGCCTCCGGGTCAACTACCCGGAAGTAAATCACCGCATTTACCCTCACGGTAACATTATCCTTGGTGATTATATCCTGGGGCGGGACATCCATTGTTATCACCCGCAGGTCCACCTTCACCATCCGGTCAATGAAAGGAATGATGAGAAAGAATCCCGGACCCTTAGCCCCAATCAGCCGTCCCAGGCGGAAAATCACCCCCCGCTCATATTCCTTCACGATCTTTATTGCCATCGAAAGAATTATGAGCACCGCCAGAACAATTATGGCTACAACTACTCCTGTACCCATCTGTTTACCTCCTTCACTGTTTTTTAACTACATATAGCTTCAGGCTATCAACTCTGGTTATCGTCACCTCTTCCCCCACCTTCACTCGCTGCCCTTCTGACTCCGCTGTCCAGCGCTCCCCCTCAATAAAGACCGTTCCTTTGGGATTCAGTGCTTCCGTAACCACGGCAGTCCTGCCTACCATCTCTTCCCTGCCGGCAGCTATCTGCCGCTGATGTGCTACTATTACCCATCTAACAGCAAAGTACAAAAAAACAACCAGGCAAACCCCCAGTATGACAAACAGGACTATAAGTCCTGCCCCAATTTCAACTTGAGTTACTTGCATATATCCCCTACTTTTTCTTACTTACGTACAGTTTCAAGCTATCTACCTTGTTTATAACCACCTCCTCCCCGGGCTCCACCCGGCCCTCTTCCGATACTGCTGTCCAGCGCTCGCCTCTATATAAGACCATTCCTTCGGGTTCCAGTGCCGCCTTGACCACGGCAGTCTTCCCTGCTAGCTCTTCCCTGCCGGTGTAGGCTTGCCGTCGGTGCGCCGTAACTACCCGGCTAATTATGAAAGCCAGTATACCACCAACGCAAACCGCGATTGTTCCCACCAACCACGGGTTCACCTGAAACAGCGGACCGCCCTTGAACATGATTAACGAGCCAAGAATCAGCGCCGCTATTCCCCCGGCAGTAAACAACCCAAAGCTGGTGGTAAACACCTCAGCCACAAACAGCCCGAAGGCTAGAACAATAAGCAGAATCCCGGCAATATTCACCGGCAGATTCCCCAGTGAGTAGAAAGCCATTATCAAACAGATGCCACCAACCACCCCCGGGAAAATAAGCCCCGGATTGGTAATCTCAACCATCAGACCCAGCGTAGCCAGGCTCAACAGCACAAAAGCAATATTAGGGTCAGTTATGGCGAAGAGGAACTCCTCAATCCAGCTCATCTCAACACGGTGAATAGTGGCGCCCTGCGTATCCAGAGTTACCACCGCCCCACCCAGCAGGGTTACCTCCCTGCCATCAAGCTCCGAAATAAGAGCATCGAGGTCAGCAGCAACGATATCAATCACGTTAAGCTCCAGGGCCTCCTGCTCGGTGGCAGAAACCGCTTCCCTGACCGCTTTCTCAGCCCATTCTACGTTGCGCCCCTGCGCCTCGGCGATACTCCTGATATAAGCGGCGGCATCATTGAGAATCTTCTCCTCCATTGTTGTTGATACCTCTTGCTCTCCCTCAGGCCCTATTGACACCGGACTGGCAGCACCAATGGCAGTATTCGGCGCCATCGCCGCTATATGAGCCGCCACGGTAATGAATACCCCCGCCGAGGCAGCCCTCGCTCCCGATGGAGAAACATATACCACTACCGGGACTCGGGCATTCACGATTTCCTTGACAATATCACGCATGGCCGTATCCAGACCACCGGGAGTGTCCATTTGAATGATACAGGCGGTAGCGTTTCGTTCTTCGGCCTCCTCAATGCCGCGGACAACATAATCAGTCATGACCGGGTTAATTACCCCCTTGACATTAAACACTACAATGGTAGACGAAGCCGCCTGAGCCCCTACGCTTATCAGGGCAGTAGTCAGCAACCCCAAAATTAAAAATAGCCGGATAACCCTTAGCATAATCACTCCACCACTACTACAGAATACATCTTGATTATATAATTACCACGTACCCGTTTCAACAGCAAACATATATTAGTCTATATATATTATACCTGAAAACATGAGCCTACTCTACCCTGCATATAATGTCAATTCTGAGCCTTCCCCCAACTGTCAATTCTGAGCCGAAAGCGAAGATTCTCTTCCCACTCTGTCACTGCTTCGCCCTTCAGTGGAAGGGCGAAGCAACCTCACCCCCTTATCATTGTCACTGCAAAGTGCCGAATCAGTCTGAGCAGATGAATGATAACAAAAAATTGAGTAGCCAGGCAAAGTAGTGTAGAATTTAATAACTGCTTATAAAGGTCCGTTCTATGAAAATCCAGAAATGCAAGGGAACCAGAGACTTACATCCTGAAGAGATGGCAAGATTCCGTTTAATTGAGGGAGCCTTCAGAGATTGCTGCCTCAAAGCAGGCTACGACGAGATCAGAACACCCACCCTCGAATATCTGCACCTGTTTACCTCAACCGGCACACTCACACCCGGTACATTAGGCAAGGTCTATTCATTCCTTGACTGGGATGGCTGGAGTGGTGAAAGAGTGGTGTTGAAACCCGACGGCACCATCCCGGTTGCCCGGCTTTACATTGACACCATGAAAAGGAAAGAGCTGGCTAAGCTCTTCTACATCACCAACATCTTCATCTTTGAGGAAACGGGGAAAGAAACCAGGGAAAAATGGCAGTGCGGTGCCGAGCTTATCGGAGCCGGCTCCACTATGGCTGACCTGGAATTGATTATACTGGCTCTAGAAGTATTAAAAAGGCTCGGCTTTAAAGACGTAGAGCTTAGACTGTCACACGCCGGCCTCATAAGGGCTCTGCTCGTCAGCTTCGGACTGAGCCCCGAAGAGCAAACCCGCGTATTCGACCAGATTCTGGATGGCGACACCGAAGTGCTGACCGGGTTAACGGCACGGACACCCGAACTGGAAAAGACTCTGACCCCTCTCCTTGGCCTGAAAGGGCAGTCATCAGGCTTTCTCAGGAACCTGAAGGTAATCTGCAACCAGAGCCTGCCTGAGTTCAGTAAACCCCTTGACGACTTCATCGGTATCGTAGACCTTCTTGAAGCTCTCGGCTACGGCTACCAGATTGATATCGCTTCGGGGAGAGGCTTTGAATACTATACCGGGGTCATTTTCCAGCTCTTTGCCGGTAAGGTAAGAATAGGCGGCGGTGGAAGGTATGATGCTCTCATCCCCCTGATGGGTGGCCGGGATATCCCCGCCTCGGGTTTTGCCCTTTACCTCGACCCACTGATGGACCTCTTAAAACCGCAAGCCAGTACCAGACCCCTGCCTCAAAAAATTCTGGTCAGGGCAAGCTCCAGCCAGCCACAAACGGTAAAGGACAGCTTTCGCATCGCCGATTCCCTGCGCCAGGCCGGCTACACGGCTGAGCTTTACCTCGGTGGTAAGCAACCGGCTGACCTCAGGTGGACGCTTGATGTTCAGGACACAGAACCCCACTTCGTCCTTACTGACCAGGAAAAGAATAAAAAATTCCAGGTGCAAACTGCTGATGAGGTACTAAAACTATTGTAACCGCTCATCTTCCTGTCATTCTGAGGCTTGTCCTGAGCCGAAGCCCTGAACGAAGTGAAGGGGCAGTGAAGGGGCAGCGAAGGAACTCGGCAAAGAATCTCCAGGTGCTTCAGACCCCTCGTCTCACCCACTTAATCGCCGAATAATAAGAATAAACCTACACAAACCGGCTTCTCAAGGAATCACTGGAGTGGGGACTCAAGAACCCCGGTGGGAAATCCAGTAGTGTGAATGCTCCCCTGTACTCCATACTTTGCAGCCTGGAAGCTGCCCTGGCACATGCAACCAGAACACTGGCAGTGAATTCCGGATTGCTGTCTAATTGACATTTGTATTCCAGGATTTGCCTGCTGCTGGTTCCAGTTAACCCTGAGGTTAGCACAAATCCACCGTGAGGAAAAGTAGCGTGTTCTCTTTCCATCTGTTCCCTGCTTATGAATACCACCTCAGTATCATAATCCGCATAGTAATTGGGCATCTCCACAATTTCCCTTCTTATCTCTTCCAGGTCGGCACTATCCTCAGCGACAACATAGACGACGCGTTTGTGCATCTCTCTCCTGGAAAAATCGGGTGCCTCGCCACTTCTCACCTGCTGGATTGCCCCATCAATTGGTATCGTGTACTGCCTGGCATCCAGAACGCCCTTCACTCTCCTCGCTGCATCGGAGTGCCCCTGGCTAACTCCTTTACCCCAGAATGTATATCCCCTGCTTCCAGGCAGGAAAGCGTCTCCCAGTACCCTCTCCAGGGAGAAAATCCCGGGGTCCCAGCCAGCCGAGATTATGGAGACATGCCCATATTCCCTGGCAATAGTGTCCATTTGCTGGAAATAACCGGGTATATCTGAATGGGTATCAAAGCTGTCAACTGTATTGAATACTTTGGCAAAGGCTGGCCCCTGGACCGGTATATCCTCTTTAGAACCACCACAGAGAATGACAACATCTATTTGCATATCTCCGGGTAATGACAACCTTTCGCTATGGAATACCGGGGTATCTTCAACTTCTTTTTTCACCTGCTCGGGCCTTCTGGTAAGTACAGCCACCAATTCCATATCAGTAACTCTTGCCAGAGCACTTTTGACACCTCGCCCTATGTTTCCGTACCCTGCTATGGCAACCTTTATCATTTTTATATGCCTCCCATCAGATTCATTACATTCAGAATACTCACATTACTCCAATCAGTCAACCAGGCAATACATGTCACAATATTCGCAATATAGTGTGGCTTTATTCTTATATGGGAAAGGAAGCCCATGTTACCGGTCACTGAATAGCTCAACTCTTCAAGTTCCCACTCACAGGATTATGTGTGGATGACTCCGTAGTAAAGATGTATTATACTATATCCATAATCCCTCGTTTCACTAAGAGTTACATACAATTTGAATCTGTTTATAATTTAGATATTAGAATTTAGCACTTCACATCTAAAAAGGAGAGTTAAAGAGGGGCTTCGCCTCTCTTCATAAAATATTCCCCCCTCCTTGATAGGAGAGGGGGAAACAGGGGGTGAGGTAGATAAAAACTCTAAAAATAGCCCTGCCCAAGGGCCGCCTCCTGCGTGACACAGCCACCCTGCTCAAAAGAGCCGATTGGACGCTGGACGGATACCGTGACGGGATGCGCAATTACCGCCTCACGTCCCACAGATTTCCCAACCTCTTAGCCAAGGTCTTCCACGAAAGGGACATCCCCATTCAGGTGGCTGTGGGCAATTACGACCTCGGCATCTGTGGCTTGGACTGGGTTGAAGAGCTCCGCGTCAAGTACTCAAGCTCAGCCCTGGTTAAGGTAAGAGACCTGGGGTATGGGTGCGGTAACCTGTATCTGGTCGCCAGCCAGTCTGAACCAGTACCGACAATAGAAGAGCTACAGGCAAAGCAGGACATCATCCGCATTGCCACTGAGTATCCTAACCTGGCTGAGTCCTTCGCCCTCAACCAGCGATTAAGGCGGTTCAGTATCTTTCCCCTGTGGGGAGCCGCCGAGGCCTACCCACCGGAAAGCGCCGATTTAGCACTGCTCCCGGCTAGTGCGCCCGAAGAGCCTGCGGATTATAACCTGGCGCCGGTAAGCAATGTCCTCAGCTTTAGCACCTACCTGATAGCCAGTAAGAGCAGCTGGCAGAGCAAAGACCTCAGTGAGGTATTGGCTTCCCTTGACAATGCCCTGCCCTCTATTGTGGAGCGTCCTTCACCAATCAACATATCATCAAAATCAAGAACAACCGTTCCATCAGCCTATGATAAGGCTGCCGGGGATATTGTCCGTCTCGCCCTACCCGACGGGC
>CAZXWQ010000007.1:7387-9306 GCA_964644545.1 uncultured Dehalococcoidales bacterium
TCAGCCTATGATAAGGCTGCCGGGGATATTGTCCGTCTCGCCCTACCCGACGGGCACCAGCAAACCCACACTATTGAGCTATTAACCAAGGCTGGTATTCAGGTTGACGATTACCCGTCAGAGGCGGGAAATCGACGACCGGCTACCAGCCTGGACGGGGTTGTAATTAAGGTCATCAGGCCTCAAGATATGCCGTTGCAGGTAGCCAACGGCAATTTTGACCTGGCTATCACCGGCAGAGATTGGCTCAGGGAGCACCTCTATTGCTTCCCCTCCAGCCCAGTAACCGAGCTCCTCGACCTCAAATTCGGCTGGGTAAGAATAGTGGCTGTAGTAAGTAAGGATTTGCCTGTTAATGATGTCTATAGCCTGAGAGAGCTTGTCACCGAGCGGACTATACCCTTTAGAGTGGCATCGGAATATGTCAATATCGCTGATAAATACGCCAGAGACAATCACCTCGGTATGTACAAGGTTGTTCCCACCTGGGGAGCCAGCGAAGCCTTTTTACCTGAGGACGCCGACCTGCTCATTGAAAATACCGAAACCGGACGCACCATAGCCAGGCACAACCTCAAGATTATTGACACCCTTTTTGAATCAACAGCCTGTCTCATTGGCGCTAAGAATAGAACGGGCAGTCCTGCCAGGGACGAAAGGATAAAGTCCATTACTGATACCCTCCGAGCGGTAGTTAAGATAACTGAAAAAACAATTCAAGCCTAATCAGGCACGAATTGTTTCCCTATTTTTTATGGAGGACCATTGAATTGAAAATCATTGAAGGCTTCCAGTCAGCCAGAGAATCACTATCAAGGCAAGCCCCAACGTGGGAAACGCCCGGCGCTGATGAGCGTGAGCAAGCGGTCAAAGAGATTATCGATGAAGTGCGCCGCAGAGGGGACGCCGCCCTCTTTGACTACACATTGAAGTTCGACAGTGTAAAGCTAACCTCACTGGAGGTAAGCAAGACGCAGATTACCAGCGCCCACCAGGCGGTAGCTCCCGACCTGGTTTCGGCACTCAAGCTGGCCGCCGAACGAATACACTCCTTTCACACCAGGCAAAGGGAGACTATCCTGAGAGAGAGCACTGAAAATGGCCTGGGCTGGCTGGTGCGCCCAATCAACCGGGTTGGCGTGCATGTTCCCGGTTTCACTGCTCCTCTGCCCTCTTCACTCCTGATGACCGCTATCCCGGCAAAGGTCGCTGGAGTCAACGAGGTCATCTTGGCAACACCGCCGCAGTCGGATGGTGCAGTCTCTCCAATAACACTGGTAGCCGCCGACATCGCTGGAATCGACCGTATTTTCTCTGTCGGCGGTGCCCAGGCAGTTGCCGCCCTGGCTTTCGGCACCGAGTCCATTCCCAGGGTAGATAAGATTTGCGGTCCGGGCAACATCTATGTCCTTTTAGCCAAGAAAATGCTCTACGGTGTAGTTGGTATTGACGGACTCTACGGGCCAAGTGAAGTCGTAATCATCGCTGATGAAACGGCCAACCCTGAATACTGTGCCGCTGACCTTCTAGCCCAGGCGGAACACGACCCCCTGGCCTCAGCTATTTTAATAACCCCTTCACGCTCACTGGCGGACAAGGTTAATCAGGCGGTTGAGCAACAGCTAAAGGGTCTTTCTCGCCAGGCTATTGCCACCGAATCTCTACGGAACAGGGGAATGATAGCAGTTGTTGACAGTATTGAAGAGGCTATAGAACTGGCTAACCTCTATGCCCCGGAACACCTCTGCCTTGTAGTAGATAATGCCGCTTCCTATGTAGAGCAAGTTTCCAATGCCGGGTGTTTGTTCGTAGGAGAAAACTCACTGGAGGTTCTGGTCGATTACGTGGCTGGACCGAGCCACGTATTACCCACGGAAGGGACCGCCCGCTTCGGCTCGCCGCTGAACGTGACCGATTTT
>CAZXWQ010000007.1:9406-23735 GCA_964644545.1 uncultured Dehalococcoidales bacterium
ATTACCCACGGAAGGGACCGCCCGCTTCGGCTCGCCGCTGAACGTGACCGATTTTCTCAAGCTGACCAGTCTGGTTGCTATGGAGAAGGATGACCTGAATAAATTGGGGAAAGCGGCATCAACCCTCGCCAGAGCGGAGGGGCTTGATGCCCATGCAAAGGCAGTGGAAAAGCGCCTCAAGGATTCAAGCTGAGGCTTCTATCCCCTCTACCTGCCTGTTAATGTAACCCTACATATGGGGTTGAGACCGTTTAGAAATCTATTCCCCCCTCCTCCAAGAAAGTATATGCCAGGGAAGAGCAAAAGAGTCTTTTTTCTAGGGAAGCTCGAAGAGGAAGGGGATAGGGTTACCTAATAAAATAAACATAAGGGGGGTGAAGTTGATAAAAATCTTTAGTAGATTGTCCTCTGGTATAAATCAATGCTAAAATATGCCAATACCTGATGAGTTTTATGTTAAGGCGGAGGGGATGACTGAAGACGCAGCAATGGAAAAGTTAATACGGCCTGACCTGGTTGCCTTCGGCGGCTATTCCGCCGCCACATCCCCGGAGACACTGGAAGGCAAGGTTGAGGTACCACTGGAAAACATTATCAAGCTGGACGCCAACGAAAACCCCTATGGCTGCTCGCCAAGGGTAAATCAAGCACTTGCCAGCTATCCTCATTTCAATACCTATCCCGACAATGGACAGGCAGTACTCAGGCAGCTACTTTCGGGGTATGCCGGCATCGATGCTAAACATATCGTGGCTGGTCACGGCAGCAATCAGCTAATCGACCTCGTTCTACGCCTGCTTATTAGCAACGGTGACGAGGTGATAAACTGTGCCCCTACCTTCGGTATTTACAGCTTCAGCACCGAGCTGTGCGGCGGTACTCTGGTTGAGGTACCCCGGGATGAGGATTTCGCCGTTAACGTAAGCGCTGTCAAAGCCGCCATAACCAGTAAAACGAAGATAATATTCCTGGCTAACCCCAACAATCCCACCGGCACGATTACGCCCCGGCAGGACATACTGGAGATTCTGGACGCCGGCGTACCGGTACTGGTTGACGAAGCATACTACGAATTCAGCAGGCAAACAATAGCCCCGCTGGTCGGCCAGTATCAGAACCTGATTGTGCTGCGGACCCTTAGCAAGTGGGCAGGGCTGGCTGGTTTAAGAGTTGGCTACGGCCTTTTTCCAGTTAAAATCACTGACTACCTGTTGAGAATCAAGATACCCTATAATGTAAATGTAGCCGCTCTGGTTGCCGTAGAGGAATCGCTGAAGGATATTGATTATTTAATGGACAGGGTCAAGGCAATTATCGCTGAGAGGGACCGCCTCTTTGACGAGCTTAAAAAGATAAAATGGCTGAAGCCTTTCCCTTCCCAGGCCAACTTTATCCTGTGCTCCATACTGAGCGGCAAGGCGAGCCAGCTCCACAAGAAACTGCAGGATAAGGGCATTCTGGTTCGTTACTTCGACCAGCCAATCTTGAAAGATTGCATCCGCATCAGTGCCGGTAAACCAGAGCATACCGATGCCCTAATCAAAGCGCTCCGTGAAATAGGAGGATAGATAAGTGGCTAATAGAATAGCTGTTGTCAAACGTGAGACCAGGGAAACAAATATCAGCCTCGAGCTTGATATCGACGGTACTGGTAAATACGAGATAGATACCGGCATTAAGATGTTCGACCACCTCCTGTCGCAGGTGGCTCGACACGGCAGATTTGACCTGAAGATATCTGCTTCGGGAGATGACCAGCACCACCTTGCAGAAGATGTAGCCATCTGCCTGGGCAAAGCCCTTGGTGAAACCCTGGGTGAGAAGCGCGGTATCGTAAGGATGGCAGACGCCACTGTTCCCATGGATGATGCCCTGGCTATGGTGGCTGTGGACATCAGTGGGCGGGGATATACCGTGCTGGAGCTGCCCTTCAGTGATAACGATATGTTTGGATTCCCTACCGACCTTATCCGTCACTTCCTTGAATCCCTTGCTTCCGAAGCAAAGCTGAACCTCCACGCCAGGGTTATTTATGGAACAAATGACCACCACAAGGCAGAGGCTCTTTTCAAGGCTTTGGGCAGAGCCCTGGATATGGCTACCACGATAGATGAGCGGGCTAGCGGTGAGCTGCCCAGCACCAAAGACTTGCTGGAATAGTAGATTGACTATAACCAATATACTGATAATCGGCCGGTCTGCCCGGGGAGTTTATGAATAAAAATTTGAAACCCTTATCCGAACTCATTTCCCTGAGAGGTAAAGGAGCCTTGATTACCGGTTCTGCAGTTGGCATTGGTAAGGCAATAGCTTACAGGTTTGCTGAAGCTGGTGCGGATTTGGAACTCATAGATATAAATAAAAGCGGTCTGAGGCGTGTACGCAAAGAGCTTTCACAGTTCGGGTCAGATATAAATTGCCACGCAGTAGATCTTTCCCGAAAAGAGGAGATAGATGCTCTGTGGGAAACTCTAAAGACGAAAGAGCCTGACATACTGGTAAATAATGCTGGCATATACCCTTTTAAGGACTTCCTAGAAGTAGATAATGCCTTTCTTGAGAAGGTAATAGACATCAACCTGAACTCCGTTTTCTGGATGTGCCACCACATGATAGGGCAGAGAGGAAAGAGGGGAGGGGCAATAATAAATATTGGCTCTATTGAAGCCATTCTACCCTTCAAAAGAGATTTAGTTCCCTATAGCATTAGTAAAAGCGGCGTTATCGCTCTGACCAGGGGTTTAGCCAAAGACTACGGCAAAGATGGCTTCAGAATAAACGCAATTATACCCGGTGGAATAGTAACTCCTGGAACAAAAGCGGTAGCCAAAGAAATCACCAGGTTTAAGGTCGGTCTGCTAAAATCGGGCTTGGAATTCAAATTGAGATTACCCTTGAGCAGGGCTGGGCAGCCGGATGAAGTTGCCCGTATTGCCCTGGTTCTAGCCAGTGACTTGGCCAGCTATGTTCACGGCGCGTTAATACCCGTTGACGGAGGTTTCCTCTCCGCTTAGCTTATATGGACACCTGAACGCAGACCCTCATCACTGAATTTTTTATTATTGCCCTGCCCTTTGTGCTGGCCTTCTTATCACCTCAAAGATGACACCACCGGGTCCACCCGTGCCCATATAAGCGTATCCACCCGGCATGGTGCTCAAAACTTTGCAGCCCTGTTCCACGAGGTTGGCAGCCTCGGCGTCTACATCATCCACGTAGAAACCAAGGTGGTGTAAACCTTCACCGTGCTCTTCAAGAAAGTCAGAATGAAATATCCTGCCCTCTATGCACTGTATTAGCTCTATCTGCACCGGACCCAGGTAGGCAAAAGCAAGCCGCGCCTTACCACTGCGCCCTTTCTCATCTGTACCGCCCAGTTCCATATAGGTCCAGGGACCAATGCCAAATAGCTCCGACCACGACTCGACAACCTTATCAATATCCCTGACAACGATGCCAATCTGGTCAACCGTCTTCAGCTCCAGCTTCCTTGCCATAGTAGCCAGCCTCCTTCTGTTAGTAATTCTTCTCCATGTCAATTCGATAATTTACAGTCCACGTAGGTGTTCGCTCATTATTTCAAAGATAACCCCACCCGGTCCACCGGTATCCACGTAGACAAAGTTTCCCGGATTATCTATCAGTTTCTTGGCTCCCTGCTCCACTAGACTGGCAGCCGCCGCATCTACATCGTCTACGTAGAAGCCGAGGTGGTGCAGCCCTTCCCCGTGCTCCTCTAGATAGTCCGCATGAAGAATCTTGCCTTCTACCGGTTGTATCAGTTCAATCCGTATCTGGCCTATATATGCGACGCCTACCCTTAACTTCACCGAGCCCCCACCCATTTCACGGAAAGTCCAGGGACCGATACCAAACATCTCCGACCATGACTCGATAACCTTGTCACAGTCCTTTACCACAATTCCAATGTGGTTCATCGATTTTAGCTCTACCTTATCACCTGCCATAGTAGCCAACCTCCTTTTACTAACAATTCTTCTCCATGTTAACCAGTACCGCTATCTGCGTCAACTGTGCAATATGGGAGCGAAAGCAGGAACAGATATACGAATTACCGCAATCACCAGAGTACGGTTTAGCACCCTGCTCTACGGATGCTGAAAACTCACTTACCCACCGGACAGACCGTCCAGCATCGGTCGCAGCATACTATCTTGCCCGGCTGTGTCCATTTAGAGATGTGCGCCAGACAGCTATTGCTATCCCGTAAGTAATAGGGCTCCAGTATCCCCAGGGGGCAGGCATCTATACAGGCAGTGCAGTCCTTACATAGCGGGTTCTCACTATGGTTATCCCTTCCGGGACCGGTGGTAGGGAGACTTGACCCGCTCACCTTCACTGACATTAAGCGTAACCAGGGCCCGAACTGAGGGTGGAGTACCATAGCATTTTTACCCCAACTACCCAGCCCCGCAGCCACTGCCCGCTGCTTCAGGTTAAGCTCCTCGCCCGAGGGATAGCCGCACCAGCCGGATATCTCGGCTGACAGGCCTTTCCCTCGAATAAAACTGACCAGCGGTTTAAGCCTTGGCTGAACATGCTCCTCAAAGCCATGTATCCAGAAAACCCCGTTGCCATCCCTCAGGAAATCATCCAAGTCACGCTCAGGGGAAGTTGCCATCCCCAGAATGATAACGTTATCTTTGCCATATGATGTTACCCCCACCGCATCAAATAACCTTTTAGCCTCAGCTATTATCTCATCCTCTATTTTCATTGCGAATATTACCCCAGCCTCTTCCCCGTCAGCCGCTCGTAAGCCTGACGGTATCTCTTGGTGGTATCGCCAATAACCTCCGGTGGTAGCATTGGCGCCGGTGGCTCTTTGTTCCACCCCGACGTACTAAGCCAGTCGCGTACCGGTTGCTTGTCGTAGCTCGGCTGCGACTGTCCAACCTCGTATAGCCCCGCTTCCCAGAAGCGACTTGAGTCCGGTGTCAATAGCTCATCAATAAGGATAAGCGTGTCGTTGTCCAGCCCGAACTCCATCTTGGTATCGGCAATAATAATGCCTCTGGCTCGAGCATACTCCCGGGCATAGCTGTAGACGGCCAGGCTTTTCTCTCTTATTTGCTCCGCCACTTCATCACCCACCATCTTCCTCACTTCATCCATAGCCAGTGGTTGGTCGTGGCCGGTTTCTGCCTTGGTGGTCGGGGTAAACATTGGCTGGGGAAGTTCCTGGCTCTCCTGCAGACCTTCCGGCAAGGATAGTCCGCAAACGGTACCGTTTTGCCGGTACTCCGCCCAGCCTGAGCCGGCAAGATAGCCCCGCGCAACACACTCAATAAGGATGCGCCCTGCCTTCCTGACAACCATAGACCGCCCGGTGAGATATTCAGGATAGGAAAAACGGCTTTCCACCGGAAGATAGGCGTCAAGACAGCGAACATCATCGACAACTTCTACCAGATGATTGGAAACTATGTCTTTCGTTTGCTCAAACCAGAAGGCAGAAAGCTGATTAAGCACCAGCCCCTTGTCAGGAATACCGCAGGGCAGGACAATATCGAAAGCAGAAATCCTGTCGGTGGCGACAATAAGTAGCAGGTCACCGAGGTCATAGGTGTCCCGCACCTTACCCCGCACAAACAAAGGCAGTGGCAGGTCAGCATTTATCAGGACCGACCGGTCAGTGCTCATCACACTCCAATACGGCTAACTTCGATTTATCTCCAGGCTCCGGAACCGCCCTGTTAGGGAAACAAAAAGTCCAGTATCTTATCAACGTCCTCGGCAGCAACACGTCCGCGTATCGGGCGTCCCTCGAGGCAGGACTCAAAAATCTCCGCGTCCTGGTGAATAGACCCGATTACCCTGATATCCCTCTTTTCCAGGTAGTCCCTCAGCCTATCAGCAATCTCCTCTGATGTAATCTTATTGAGAACCACCCAGACATCAGCAATCTCAATCTGGGAAGATAACTCGTTTATCTTTTCGGCAACTTCCAGGGAGTCAACAGAAGGCTCAACAATAACCAGCACGCAGTCAATACTCGTCTCCACACCTCTGCCAAAATGTTCTACGCCTGCTTCCAGGTCAACCACGGCTATCTCGTCCACTTCCAGGCAGAGTTTCTTCAGGAAGGAACGGCTCACTATCCCCATGGGACAGGCACAGCCCTCCAGTGCCATCAGTATCTTGCCGATATTTATCAACCTGATGCCGTCCTTCTCAAATATATATGCAGGCGGGATTTCTGCCAGCCGCATCTCCGTTCTGTCCCTCATCAGCTCCAAAGTCTCCTCCGTGCCTCCAGCTTTTATCTCAGCCTCTATCTCCTGGTCGATTTTCTGCTTGCCTCCCAGCAGTCCTATGAGAGGCTCCGGTGGACTGTCAAAGCCCAGCATCCGGTGAAGCCCCGTATTTGACTCATCCGAATCCACCACCAGCACGCGCCGCCCTCTGGCTCTTAACCCATCAGCCAGTAACCTGACGGTAACACTCTTCCCACTACCACCTTTGCCACAAACTGCTATTTTCTTCACTTCTGCCTCCTCTCCAGAACCTCCACCGAAAAGGCGTTCTACCCCTGATGGCTACCAGACCTTCAATCGCCTCGGGTGCCTTCGCGCCGGAGGCAGAGGACTGAGGTTCCGAAAAGACCGGTAAATCCCCCCCAGCATATCATTGGCACCGTTCATAGCTCCAATCACTACTATATCAGCCACCTGGTTTAGATACTTGTCAATACTGCCGTAATCATTCCGGTAGCCTACCTTATAGGTGAAGCTATAGACATTGTCCTGACTATACTCATCAACGATAACCCGTCGGAACCTGTCCTTAACACCCCGGGGAAATGTCAGAGGCCAGTAATAATCGGTATATTTACGTATTTCCGGCAAGGCCTCTTCCACCAGAAAGGCATCGACTATATCGTCAAAGGCATCATCAGCTCCATTCTCAGCACCAATCGCCACCATATCCGCTAATCTATCCAGGAATTGATTATAGCTGGAATACTTCTCGGCATACGCCTGCTGGTAAACACGCCTGAACCGCTTCTTATCATTGAATTGAGCGCCGATTGTCTGACGAACATCCCCCCTTATTACCTGCTTGTAACCCTCTGGCCAAAAAGCCTCAGCCGCTGAATCCTCATCTTCACTATCAGGCATATAATGCATATTTTTTTACCCCGCGTTGGCTCGCCTAGGGACCGCCCCTGATATATATTGCCTGTCCCGAGATGAAGCTTGACTCATCGGTAGCAAGAAAGAGAGCAACATTGGCAACATCTTCGGCTGTGCCCAATCTCCCCAATGGTATCTGGGCAACGGCAATTTTCCTGAAATCATCCAGATACATGCCTTCTTTTCGCACCGCATTTCTGGTCATTTCAGTATCAATAAAGTCGGGAGCAATGCAATTGACATTAATGTTATAGGGTCCAAGTTCATAGGCTAGCGCCCTGGTAAATCCCTCAATCGCCGCACTGGCTGATGCATAGCTCGTCTGTCCGCGCTCCCCAAGGCCAGCAGGAACCGGTGAGGACAGGTTAATAATCTTGCCATAGTTCTGCCTCACCATATACTTCTGAGCGGCTCGGGCGCACATGAAGCAGCCCTTTAGCTGACTGGCAATTGCCGAGTCCCAGTCCTCTTCTGTTACTTTATGGAACGGTACGTCTCTTCTTATGCCGGCATTATTGACCAGGATGTCCACCCCGCCAAACCGCCGCTCCACAGCATTGAACATCTGCACTACCTCGTACCAGCTTGAGACATCTGCCTTGAAAGCTAATACCTCCCGCCCCATCTTCCGCAGCTTCTCGGCGACATTCTCGGCGTAGGCAAGGTCAACATCATTAATCACAACCCTGGCGCCCTCATCGGACAACCTGATAGCAATCGCCCTTCCTATCCCCCTGCCAGCGCCGGTGACAACAGCCACCCTATTCTCAAGTCTCACACAACTTCCCCGAGAGTCTGGAAACTAAATTTTCTTCATGGAGAATTCGCAGTAGCCATCTTTAGCCGTAGATTTAGCCATGTCAATAATAGCATCCAGCTCTAAATCTCTCCGCAAGGTTTCCAGAGCCTTAAGGCAATAATTCTTACAGGTCATAAGATTGGCTACGTCATCCCCGCACTTCTCTTTTATCTTATTGAACAATGCGCATTGAGGTATCCGGTACCCCAGTGTATCCAGATTGTTCAGGGTAATGGGCACCTTCAGGAACTCCTGGGTACTCAGGTAGGCTATCTCCACGAACCTTTGCAGGACATGAGGCCAGAGCATGAACTGGGTACCCTGCCGGTCGATAGACTCCTTCACCACCTCAATGGTCCTGTCCGAATACTCCTCGCCCAGCTGCATCGTCCTTCTCATCCAGCTTTCGCCCAGTTCTTCAAATAGAGCACTACCTGCCTGTTCAACCTCACCCTTGGTTTTACCCTTAATCGCCTCAGCCAGCTTGGAAGCTACAACATCAGCGTTAAATTCTTCCCGGATAAGCTGAATCATATCCTCATTCAGCTCAAAAGAGTACGACCTGGGAGCTACAAACAGGGGATAGGGTGCTTCTTTCAACTTTTTGAAATAGTCTTCTGCCATTATTATCTCCTACTAACCCCACTGCTCTCCGGCTACTTTGGGACGTACGCGCTCCGCAGCAGGCACCTCTATTTTAATAGCGTCTACGGGACAGATATCAATGCACAGGTTACACCCGGTACACTTGTCTCTACGTGCTGCAAAAAGTACGTAGTTCCCGTCAACCCTCGGGTCCATCTCCTCCAGTCTCTTCTCCTTGGACATGACACGCGTAACATGGAAAACAGCCTCAGGGCAAATCTGCAGGCACTTCTTGCACAGAAAGGGAACCGTACACTTTTCATAGTCTATAGTGATTTTGGGGAACTTCCTCCCCATAGGCAAGGGATAAGTCACGTCCACACCTCCGCTACAGCAGAAATGCTCTTTCTTTCCACAAGCTTAATTGCCCCTCTGGGACATCCGGTCTCACAAAGACCGCACCCGTAGCATTTGAACTGGTCAATATTCGCCTTTTCGCTGGTAACCTCAAATTTTAGAGCCCCCCACTGGCATCGTTGGGCACAGATTCCGCAGCCGTTACACTTTTCGTAGTCCACAACAGCCACATAATGGCTCTTTAACGTACCGATACCGAAATCAACCGCATTTCTCAGAGCGCCGCAGTCAGGATAGTCGCACTGGCAGAAACCGCCAATAAAAGGTGCACCAAAGAGCATCAAAATGTGGACAAATCCTCTCTTGTCCATCTCGTGGTTCCACTCCTTGGCTTCATCCAGGTTGACGAACTTGACACCGCCTTTGTACCTCTCCGGCCACCGCTCCCACTTGAGCATGCCCACGCCCATACCCATGCAGGTATACTCGAGTTCGTTCCTCTCGTCTATGGCTCGTGCACCCTTGCGGCATATGCAGGCAATCAGCCCTATGGGAGAGCAGAGCTCCAGTACCCTATCGGCATCCTCCAGGGGGATAACCTGACTCCCCTGGCCTCTCTCCTGCATTATATGGACAATCCTGTCATACTCTGCATGGTCATTGTTTTCCACGGCCGCCAGTATGTCTCCCATCCCTGGCCCGGAGCGTGCCCCGGTTTCCAGTCCTGCCTCGGGTCCCTTGAACCCCTCACCGGGAGACCTGAGCTTATACATGTATCTGGCATAGTTCCAGGGGTTCAGATACCAGACACCATCACCATGCTCCGCATCCCCAAACTGGTCACATAACCAACACATTTTCTACCTCCTGATATTTATAGCAATCGACTGGCTGTCTCGAAGCAAAGCTGACCGCGCTCAAAAACACAGTTAGCACACATCCTGCAGTTCAAGCACCGCCTCGCCTCCTCAACCGCCTGCCAGTATGAATACCCCAGATTCACCTCCTTAAACGTTTTTATCGCCTGCTTAGGCAGTAATCTCGGCATTTCCCAGCGTTCCCGGCGAGTCAGGTAAACAGGTACCTGCTCCGGCTTAATTGTTATTGTTTCCCGGGATTCCTTTACCGGTATTATGGGCTTCTTGCTAAGATACTGGGTAATAGAGAGACCGGCTCTTCGCCCGGCCGCCATTGACTCCGTTACGGTACGACCTGTACCGGCAATGTCACCAGCGGCAAATATACCGGGTACATTTGTTTCACCGGTAGCCTCATTAACCACTATGGTGCCTCTTCCACTTATATTTAACGAATCATCAGACAGGCTGGTTATATCGGTAGCCTGCCCTATTGCTATAATTACGGCATCCGCATCCACCGTGTAATCGCTGCCGGCACCCTCCATCAATGTCCAGTGAATCCTGCCTTCACTATCCAGGTAGGTGGATGTTACTCGCTTGAAGTTTATCCCGGTTACTCTGGAACCGTTCCCAGAAACAAACTCCTGAGGAGCAAGAGATGGATGCAGTCGGATTCCTTCCCTCTCCGCCGCCTCAATCTCCCAGTCAAAGGCGGGCATATCTACTCTCGACTCCAGGCAGGCAACATGCACCTCTTCAGCACCAAGTCTCATAGCTGTCCGGGCAGTATCCATGGCAACCGCCCCACCACCTATTACCCAGACCTTACCACGGAACGACTCTGCGCGTCCTAGCTTTGCCTCCTTCAAAAACGGGAGGGCAGAATATATCCCCGGTAAATTAGAACCCGGTATTCCCAGGCCAATACTCTTCTGAGCACCGATAGCAATCAGCGTCGCCTTAAACCCCTGGCGGTTCAGTGCCGCCAGACTTACATCCTTGCCAACATGAACATCCGTATGAATTCTGACACCAAGGTTCTTGATATAGTCAATGTCCGCCTGGACAGCTTCCGCTGACAGTATGAAGTCTGGTATTGCTGAAGAGAGTATTCCACCTGGTACGGAGGCAGCCTCAAAGACAGCCACACCATATCCCTTTCTGACCAGGTCATATGCCGCTGTTAACCCTGCCGGTCCTGAACCAACTATAGCTACCCTTTCCTCTTTTTTCTGCCTGACGTGCCGCGGCTTCTTATCATTCCCCCAGTCTGCGGCAAACTGCTTCAACCACTCAATGGCAACCGGACTATCAACTACCTTTCTGTTGCACTCTTCCTCACAAGGATGATGACATACCCGCCCGCAAATTGATGGAAGCGGATTACTCTCCCTGATAATGGATAACGCCTTTTTGATATCACCCTGAGCGATAGCCATTATATAGTTGGGGATATCCATGTGTAACGGGCAAGCTGCTTCACATGGGGAATACTTGTCTACTTCGGGCCAGCACCTTTCGACATGGATAAAGGCAGGAATCTCCCGCCGATAGTCCAAGCTATAATATGTCCCGAGTGTTGATACCGCCATTTTCTAACGCCCTCCTCGGTATGTAAGACTAACCTATTAGCCAACATTCTATCACGCAAAAGTACACTGGTCAAACAATATTAAACACACATACCAGCTTTGACATCTCTGCTCAAAGCTGGTAACCTCTATCCGACTACACCGGGTTTAAATATATGGTCATTTTCCTAATTATTCTAACTATAGTTCTTGTGCTCAGTCTGGGAACTGGAGCGGCCATCTGGTTTGCTTTCCAGCACAGGCTGGTGGCTATCAGCAAGGAACCAGCTAAAGAAACCACCGCAGTGACACCTTTGACTTTCCGCTGGCGCTATATCATATTACCGATAGCTATTCTCCTCCTGTCAGTAGTTCTCGTTATCTTCTTTTATCGCCAGCTACCTGCCGAGGTAGCCCACCACTTCGGACCTGATGGCTCACCAGACGCATGGCTGGACCGCTGGATTATAATTCTCTGGACATTGCTACCACAATTCTTGCTCACCCTTCTAGCAGCAGCTGTCACCTGGGGAACAGCAAAACTCGGCACTATGTTCAAGCAAACAGCAGCTACGGAAATAATGCTGGAAAGAATCATACCCCTTATGGGCAACATGATTGCCCTTCCCCAGATTATTCTCTGCTTTGCAATGCTCGATATTTTCAGCTACAATTCATACCAGATACGTATTATACCCCTGTGGCTATTCGCCCTGGTCATCATGGGATTAGGGGCTATTATACTGGGCATATTCTTTATGCGGGCCCTCCGCCAGTCTGGGGAGCACCCCAATAACACCACCCCACAATAGCCCAGAGGAGCATTAGCTGTGACTAAAGAAACACCAATGGTTGACATGGAAAAGATTGTCTCCCTCTGCCGGAGACGTGGTTTTATTTTCCCCAGCAGCGAGATATATGGCGGCCTATCCAGTTGCTGGGACTATGGCCCGCTGGGAGTGGAGCTCAAGCAAAATATCAAGCAATCCTGGTGGCGAGCTGTCGTTCGGGAGCGAGATGACATGGTAGGCCTGGATGCCAGTATCCTGATGCACCCCCAGGTCTGGCAAGCCAGTGGACACCTTGAGGGCTTCTCTGACCCCCTGGTGGAGTGCAAGAGCTGCCATATGAGATGGAAGGCAGACGATTTAACCAGTAACAACTGCCCTTCTTGCGGCGGAGAGCTCACGGAAGCCCGCCAGTTCAACCTGATGTTCAAGACCTTCATCGGACCCCTGGAGGACGAGGCAAACGTGGTTTACCTCCGCCCGGAAACAGCACAGGGCATGTTCGTTAACTTCCAGAACATAGTCAATACCACCAGGAAGAGATTACCCTTCGGCATCGCTCAGATAGGTAAAGCCTTCCGCAATGAGATTACTACCGGCAACTTCATCTTCCGCAGCCGCGAATTCGAGCAGATGGAAATCGAGTACTTCGTCAAACCGGGTACCGACGACGAATGGTTTAACTACTGGGTTGAGGAACGACTCAACTGGTACGTGAATCTGGGCATTAAAAGGGATAACCTACGGCTCCGCGAACACAGCAAAGGGGAACTGGCTCACTACGCACGAAAATGCTTTGATATCGATTACCTGTTTCCTATGGGCTGGGCAGAGCTGGAGGGAGTTGCCAACCGCGGCGACTTCGACCTGGTCCAGCACGCCAAACACAGTGGCAAGAGCATGGACTACTTCGATGATGAGAGCAAAGAGCATTTTCTACCCTATATAATTGAGCCCTCGGCAGGTGCAGACCGCTCCACGCTGGCTGTCCTCTGCGACGCCTATGCCGAAGAACCGGACAAGGACGAAATAAGAGTGTTGCTCCATTTCAGCCCTGATATAGCTCCTATCAAGATCGCAGTTTTACCCCTGAGCAGGAAAGAGCAACTGGCGACATTCGCCAAAGAGATACACGCCGACCTGCGCCGGCACTGGATGGTCAGCTACGATGATACCCAGTCAATCGGCCGCCGCTACCGACGCCAGGATGAGATTGGCACCCCTTTATGCGTTACCATTGACTTTCAGTCCCTTGAGGACAATCAGGTCACCATCCGCGAGCGCGATACCATGAACCAGATACGGGTCCCCATTGGCGAACTCAGGAACACCCTGCAGGCCAAGCTGGAAGGAGAAGACCTCTTTGTCCTGCCCCCGGGCGGCCAGATATGGAAAGAAGAGAATAAGGGTAAATAAACTGGGCTCTATGAAATATAAAGCCGTGATATTTGACCTGTTCGGGACATTGGTCAGGAGTTTCACGCGCCAAGAGTACGACCAAGTAGATGCTCAGATGGCCAAAGCTGTCGGTGTTCCATTTCCTGAATTCTGGCGATTAATGGGGGAAACGTTCCACGACAGATCCTTAGGGTGCTACGGCTCCATGGAGGAAAATATTCAGGACATCTGTTGTCGCTTAGGTGTTAAATCGGACACTAAGCAAATTACGCAAGCTACCAAATATCACTATGAATTCATGTCGCATGCAATCGTCCCTAAGCAAGAAGTACTGGAAGCATTGAGCATACTGAAAACACAAAGACTACAACTTGGTCTCATCAGCAATTGTGGGCCCGATGTCCCCTTAATCTGGAAGCAATCTCCATTAGCCAAGCTCATTGACATACCAGTTTTCTCCTGTGAAGCACGCGTCAGCAAGCCAAGTGTAGGCATCTATCAGGTCACTTCCCATCGACTTCAGACCCAACCACAGAAATGTATCTACGTTGCTGATGGTAGTAGCGAGGAGTTAACGAGTGCAGCAACTATAGGGATGCTACCCATACTGAAACGAACCGATTTGGATGATGTCTACGATAGGCATAGACCGGAAGTTGAAAGCTGGACTGGACTAGCGGTTGATGAAATCAGGGAACTGCCCGATATGTTGTCTGAATTAGAGAAGTCTTGACCTTGTTGGGGTAAAGGAGACAAGTTTGAAAATCCTCCACTTTGCTGACCTTCACATTGGCGTGGAAACCTACGGACACAC
>CAZXWQ010000008.1:0-6455 GCA_964644545.1 uncultured Dehalococcoidales bacterium
TGCTCCTCGACGGCGGTACTATAGTAGAACGTGGAACCCACTTACAACTACTGGAGGAAGGCAGACTCTACGCTCAAATCTACGAGCTTCAGCTTCGTGACCAGGAGGAAGCTCTAGGTAAGGAGTTAGGGCTATGATGCACGGGGGAGGAATGCACGGCCCAATGCATGGTGGAATGCATGGTGCCGCACGTGGCCAGATACATGGTGGCTTACACCGCGCCGAAGACCTGCTCGACGATGTAGTCTTCGGTAAGGTCTATGACCAGAAGGTAGTAGTCCGCCTGGTGAAATACCTGAAGGACTATAAGGTACGCTTCATCCTGGCGGCAATAGCAATGATTATCTTCACTCTCAGCAACGTGGCTATGCCCTGGTTGGTTGGCTATACAATTGATGGACCTATCTCTCACGGTAACCTCTGGGGATGGAACATCAGCAACCCATCGCTAATGCTCCTCTTCCTCGCCTTCGTAGCCAATGGACTGCTAAACTGGGGAACCCAGTGGCTCCAGCTCCTTTCCATGGCCTATATCGGCCGGGGAGTTCTCTTTACCCTGCGGACTCAGATGTTCAACCATTTGCAAAAGCTTTCCCTGAGTTTTTACGACCGACACGAGGTGGGCCGTATCATGTCCCGTGTCCAGAATGATGTTACGGCACTTCAGGAGGTAGTCACCAGCGGCGTCCTCGACATTGTAGCCGACCTGTTAACCCTGGGAGCAATAGTCTTCATGATGTGCATTATGAACCTCAAGCTGGCACTAATTACGATGACGGTCATTCCAGTGCTCGCATTAGTATTGCTCGTCTGGCAGAAATATGCCCGGAGCGCCTTCATGAAGGTGCGTATGGCCATCTCTGTGGTCAACGCAGGACTGCAAGAGAATATCTCCGGGGCAAGAGTTATCCAGAGTCTCTCCCGCGAGGACGTAAACCTGGAGAGGTTCGACGCCACTAACGAGGCTAATCTCGATGCTAATCTGCAAGCAAGCCGCCTCGCTGCCGGCCTTCTGCCCATCATCGAGCTACTGATGGGAGCAGCCATTGCTCTGGTAATCATCGTTGGTGGCGCTATGGCCCTGGACAAGCAACTCACTGTCGGGTTTTTGATAACTTTCATCCTCTACGTACAGAGGTTCTTTGACCCGATTCGCCGTCTCAGCATGCAGTACACCCAGTTGCAGCGGGCTATGGCCGGTGGTCAGCGAATCTTTGAGGTACTCGATACAGAACCGGAAATCGTGGACGCCCCCGATGCCTCTGAGTTACCCTCAATCAAGGGCGAAATCAACTTTGACCATGTCAGCTTCGAGTATGTTCCCGGACTTGAGGTGTTACACGACATCAACCTCAAGGTACGTCCCGGTGAGACCATTGCCCTGGTAGGACCTACGGGCGCAGGAAAGAGCACCCTGGTCAGTCTCGTCGGTCGTTTCTACGAGGTAACCAGGGGGAATATGAGCATTGATGGATTTGATATCCACAACGTTACGCAGGAATCGTTGAGACGCCAGATCGGCATCGTCCTCCAGGACCCCTTCCTCTTTTCGGAAACGGCGAAGGAGAACATTCGCTACGGGCGTGCTGATGCTACTGATGAGGAAGTCATCGAAGCTGCCCGTATAGTAGGCGCCGACAAATTCATTGAGCGCCTTGAGAACGGCTATGATACTGAACTCCACGAAAGGGGAAGTAATCTAAGCGTGGGGCAACGTCAGCTTATCAGCTTCGCCAGGGCAGTCCTCTCCGACCCACGCATTCTCATCCTCGATGAGGCTACAGCCAATGTCGACACCCAGTCCGAGGTCACCATCCAGAATGCCCTGCGCCGATTGCTTGAAGGTCGTACCTCCCTTGTGATTGCCCACCGCCTCTCTACCATCCACGATGCCGACCGGGTGATTGTCATCGATGACGGTAAAATCATAGAGACAGGAAACCACCAGGAGCTGCTGGCAAAAAATGGGCTTTACCACAAGCTTTATACCATGAGCTACACGCAGGCCGATTCGCAACCCCCTCCAGCAGATGAATCACCAAACTGAGCACCTACGTAAGTCTGACAGGCAGGCACTGCATTGAGCAAACCTTTAACGCTTCCACCTAATTCTGGATTGCTATTACCATTCCAGTAACGCCGGTAACTACCGCTTAATCCTGAAGACGCAAGCCTTATTTTTCAGATAGGGGATAACACGGAAAATGTGAACTGTAATAATAGCCATAATGAGCTTGGGCACCCATAACCAGAAACCATTCAACCCCAGCACTAAGAACAGAGCCGGGTCTTCTACCATGCTATGATTGATGCCAATGGAGATATGAAGGTGCTCCAGCTCTCTCTTCGTCAGACCTGCCTGTTCGACCTCCCCTCGAATAACAGCCCCACCGTACATCAGGCCAAAGAAGACAGCGGTTACCCACAGCATTACTGTTCGCTCCGAAAGACCAAAAACCTTCATCAAAGGTCTGAAGAAATTAAACAAATACTCTGCCCACCCCAGCCACCTCAAAGATTCGAGGACAACCATAATCCCCATGATGATTAAAAAGATTTTAAGGAGTAACTTCAGCATATCAACAGCCCATACCCCCAGGAGCCCCGCCAATGGACTTTGAAATGTAAGACTGGCCGGCACAGCAATACTCGCCGTGGTATCCCCAAGGAATTGAGAGACAATCAGCACGGTTACAATGGCGATGCCGATGCGGACTATTGTTATTTTAACAATGTGAATACCAGACCTGAACTGAATAATGCCTTCGGCGATGAGATTATGAGCAATCAGAACAAATACGGCAATCAATGTCATCTGGTCGATGGAGAAAGGGATAACCGCCATTATGGCAATAGCTGCATAAATGTTTATTAGCATTCCACTGATAATGGGCAATGCTGCCTCACTGGGCAGGCTAATCAACCGCATCAGGGGATTCAGCAAGAAGTCCGCACGGGATAGCCAGCCGCTCCATTGAAGAAGGGTTACCAGAAAAGAGACGGGAACAATTATTTTACACATCCAGAAGAAACTATCCCATCCCTTTCTTGCCCCGGAGCGGAGACCGCCTTTCAATTTGGTTCGAAGGGCAAGCCCCCTGGTCCCTGCTATATCCACCATGACATCGTGCAGGTTGTCTGCGGAGTCCTTTCTATTACGGTTCACGTTCAGTTCCTCAGCACTAAAATGACATCGAACACATCTTGAATATCATCATTATAAAGCAAGTAGTACTTACTATCACAGTGTATTCAAACTTGGCTCCCACACATGGTAACGCTCCCGAATAAGACGACTATTTATCCGATGTGCCACCTGTAGGGCCGAATTCAGGAGAGATTTCACCACTCGCCCTAATCCGTGAATTCTCTGAGGGGGAACCCCCAACTGTCATTGCGAGGAGCCCTTCGCAGAAGGGCGACGTGGCAATCTCTTAAAATGGAGGCGGGATTGCTTCGCCCTTCAGTGGAATCCTTCCAAAAGGGAAGGACGCAATGACATGAAAATCAGCGAATCCCATGTCAGCACCAGCAAGGTGAGCTTTTTGAATCTGGACTCACGGATTAGGGACTCGCTTGATACCTTGACAGTTATTGACAATGTCTTTTAACATAGCTACGACACTTGAAAGAGAGCATAATAGAGCAACATATGGTTACTGTTAGACCGGTAACAATAGATGACCTTACTACTATTACAGAGATTTACAATGAGGCTATCCTCAAGACAAATGCCACATTTGATACCGAGCTGAAATCCGAGGCTGAGCAGAGCGCTTGGTTCCTGAATCACGGGCCTAAGAATCCCATTCTCGTTGTCGAACTTAATAATGGTGTCGTTGGATGGGCATCTCTCAGTGAATGGTCACCACGCCGTGCTTACGCAGACACAGCTGAAGTTTCTCTGTACATAAAACAGGAGTTCCGGAGCAGAGGTATTGGCAGGAAACTACTGAATGCTATAGTATGTGAAGGTGAAAGAGTGGGTCTCCATACAGTAATAGCCAGAATAACGACAGATAACAAGAAAAGTATCCATCTTCACAAACAGGCAGGATTCGAACATGCTGGCGTTATGAGGGAAGTTGGTCGGAAATTTGGGACACTACTGGACATATGTCTTATGCAGAAGATTTATCCTCCCAGAGTACCAGCCTCCCCAGATAATAGTGCACAAACGATGGCGACTTGACATCCAGTAACTCGGGGCTTTAGCATAGCCACAGGAACTGCTACCACAAAGGAGGAGAGGGACTTGATTGTTGACGCACATTACCATTTCATGCGCTTCCCCGCCAATGAAGACGTTGCCAGGACTATGATAGAGAGACTATTACGAGATGGCGAGAGGGCAGGTATCAAGAAGTCAGTGGAAGAAGCTTTGCCAATATACAGAGACATCATGGACGACATGGAATGTGATAAACTGGTGAAAAGGATGGACGAAAACGGTATTGATGTCACCGCAGTTATTATCGTCGACAATGTCGATTTCGGCTTCGATAACGAACGCGTCATGCGTATCAATGAATACTGCGCTAAGGCAGCCGCCAAGCATCCCGGAAGACTCATCTCCATGGCGGGTATAGACCCCAGGAGACCGGACGCCCCGGCGCTCTTTCGCAGGTGCATTGAGGAATTCGGCATGAAGGGCCTCAAGTGGCACCCCGATGATGGCTACTATCCCAACAGTAAAGAAGCCTATGCGGTTCTGGAAGTTGCCAATGAATTTGCTGTTCCACTTTTAACGCACTGCTCCCCGCTACCCGGCTCCCGGGCAAAGTACGCCCAACCGATTTACCTCGACGATATAGCCATCGATTTTCCTAATATTGATATCATTGCCGCCCACATGGGGAATATGTGGTGGCATGATTGGGCGGCGCTGGCGCAATACAAGAAGAATATCTGCGGAGACCTCGCCATGTGGCAATTATTCGCTATGAGCAGACCCGGCCTCTTCCGCCGCTACCTGAGAGAAATACTGGATATAGTGGGACCTGACCAGGTCCTGTTCGCCACTGATGGGCCTGTTTTCGAACCCCACATATCTAGCGGACACTGGGTGAAGCTAATCAGGGCCCTATCAATCGAAAGTGCCGACGGAATCAGGTTCAGTGATAATGAAGTAAATGCCATACTTGGCGGAAACGCCGCCAGAATATTCAAGCTGGAATAATGAAACCTGCTAACAACGGCACTGATGAGGAAATCTGCACGAAAACAGAGGAGGACAGAACCGTGACTTTCAAGATGTCACTCGAGGAGGCTAAGAAACGAGCCCTGGACCTCATGCACCAGGGTTTCCACTGAGGACCAAGCGTCCTGCAAGTTATGTGGGAAGCATATCCACTGGGTGACGAGGACTTGCTCTGGGCTGGCACTGCTTTCATGGGAGGCATAGCTGGTCAACAGCGCGCACCCTGTGGTGCCGTATCTGCCTCAGCAGTATGCCTGGGGCTTCATCACCGCTGTTCCCTGGCTGACAAGGACAAGGCAGAACAGGCACGGCTCAGAGCACGCCAGGATGCCAGCGAGGTAGTCAGGACATTCACCGAGAGGTTTGGCACTATCATCTGCCACGACCTGCTTGGATTCGATTTCTCCGATACTGAAGCAGCCCAACACTTCCGCGAGTCGGGCATGTGGAAAGAGAAGTGCGACAACTATATCCAGTTCGCCATAGAGAAACTATACGAACTTGAAAAGGGTTAGGTAACAACAGCATTCCAGGTATATATGGAGGCAGAAACATGATAGTGAAAGAGAGGTTCAGCAATACCTCACCTTGGTTAATAGTTACCTTGATACTACTGCTGGTGACCACCATATTGCTGACAGCGAAGCCAGTTGAAGCAGTCTGACCAGGAAGCCGATTCAGGCTAACGGTCAATGTTAGCCCAGACGGTGGTGGTCATGTCCAGATAGAGTCCACGGCACCAGATTCCTATCCGGCTATCTATTTCTATCTATCCGGCTCTAATATTAGCCTGAAGGCAATCCCATCACCCGGTTACCGCTTTGTCAGCTGGATTGGAGGTCCATCTGGCAGTAGCGAGTCTGTCTCCATTGATGTGACCTGTAATATGGATATTACCGCCCTCTTCACCAGGATTACTTATCCACTGGCAGTCAACATTAGCCCGGGTGATAGCGGCAAGATAGCCATGGAGCCTCCTCAGCCTGATGACGGATACGTTTTGGACACAGAGGTTACCGTAGAGGCTATTGCCAGTGAAGGGCATAGATTCAGTCACTGGAGCGGTGCTGTTTCTGGTTCAGAGAACCCGACAACAATAGTAATGGACTCGAATAAGCAGATAAATGCCGGCTTCACTGAGATATCATGGCTAGAATCCTTCTGGTGGTGTATAGCTATCGGGGTAATTGTTATTGGTTCACTGGTCTACTTCCTGGTAGTTAGAAGACTAGGGGCTCACGAGTACTAACCCCGG
>CAZXWQ010000008.1:6555-11849 GCA_964644545.1 uncultured Dehalococcoidales bacterium
ACTGGTCTACTTCCTGGTAGTTAGAAGACTAGGGGCTCACGAGTACTAACCCCGGACAAGCACTGTCTACTTTCATACACAGGGTACCCGGTACCATCCGGCCACTATTGACATAGGTTCTGGTCAGTGTTATCGTTTCTATAGCACGCGAGCCTATAACTAGGCACCGTAGCAGGAGGCAAATAATGGGACGGCGTTGTATCGTTGTCCTTTCAATATTGATATTGTTGGTCAATGCTCTACTTGCAGGCTGCCAGGCTCCACCAGTAGGGTCAGCAGAGTGGCATTTTGAGCGTGCCTATCGGCTTGCGGATGCTGGACGTTACCACGAGGCGATAGCAGAGTATACAAATGCTATCAACATTGACCCCACAATGGCTCCCGCTTATGTCAATAGAGGCGCCGCCTTTGCCAGCAGCGGGCAGTACGACCAGACCATAGTTGACTGCACCAAAGCTATCGAGCTTGACCCCACCCTGACTCTAGCCTACAACAACAGGGCAGCAGCCTACAACAGCCAGGAGCAGTACGACCTGGCTATTATCGACTGTAACAAGGCTATCGAGCTCGACCCCGACATGACATCAGCCTACATCAATAGAGCACGTGCCCACAGTGGTAACGAACAGTATGCTCAAGCCATCGCTGATTGTAACAAAGCCATCGAGCTTGACCCCGGCCTAACTCAGGCCTATCTCCACAGGGGGCTTGCTTATAAAGGACAGAATAATAAAGCCGAGGCCATAGCTGACTTGATAAAATTCTTAGACCTCAATAATGACCCGCAACTTGATAAAACGGCAATGGAGCTAATCAAGGAACTTTCCGAATGATACCGCCTGGCCCTACCCTACCTCAAGGTTCCAACATAATGGCTGGTTAGCTGCCTCTTTCTCACCTCAGGGTCAGTGTAATCGGGCAAGAGCATTGGGGCAACCATATCGGTCACTACGCCAGTTGCTTCAAGTTCCCGGTGATAATTTCTTACATGCTCGAGGGTTAATCTGCCCTCTCTGGCCTTTTCCCTGGCATAGATAGCGGCATGTTGCCCTGCAATCCTCCCAAAAACCATCACATCCAGCAAGGAATTACCCATTAAGCGATTCTCACCGTGAACCCCTCCCGTTACCTCACCGGCAGCATAGAGCCCGGGGATAGATGTTTCACAATGGGAATCTATTTTCAGCCCGCCGTTCTGATAGTGTAACGTGGGGTAGATAAGCATTGGTTCTTTAGTAATGTCGATGCCATGTCTCTTAAAAAGTATGAACTTGCCGGGGAACTCCCTGGCGACAGTACCATCGCCGGATAGAATATCAATCATGGGCGAATCCAGCCAAACCCCCAACCTACCGGTAGGCGTGGGAACCCCCATTCCTTGCACCAGGCATTCCCTGATGCAGGCTGCCGATTCAACATCTCGGGGCTCCCGTTCATTGACAAACTGCTTGCCTTCTATGTTTGTCACATTGGCACCTGCTCCCCTGAATTTCTCGGTAATCAATAGGCCCTCGACCTGCTCAGGGAATACTGCACCCGTGGGGTGATATTGAACAGTGTGCAGCAAGCAGATTTCCACTCCAGCCCTGTAGCCCAGAACCAGACCGTCGGCAGTAGCTCCATAATGGTTGGTAGTCATAAACCCCTGAATATGTAGCCTGCCACAGCCTCCAGCAGCCAGGATTGTAGCTTTAGCTTTCACCACACAGTATTCCTCAGTTTCCAGGTTATATAGCAGAGCACCAGCACAATCCCCATGCTCATTCAGTATCAACTCTACCGCCGGTGCATATTCAACAACGCTAATCTTTTCCCGGTTGCGCGCCTCGTCCCTGATGGTACGCATAATATCTGTTCCAGTTATGTCACCGCAATAATGCATTCGCCTTCTACTGGTTCCGGCTCCATGGATGGATTGTAGCCTCCCGTCAGGAAACTTGGAGAACAAGACACCCAGATTCTCCAGCCACTGGATAACGTCAGGAGCCTCCGTAACAAGGGTACGTACCAGTTCGGGAACACACTTAAAGTGTCCGCCTCCCACTACATCCAGATAGTGGTCACACGGTGAATCTTTCTCTATCTTGGTGGCAGCCTGAATACCTCCCTCAGCCATCATGGTATTGGCATCGCCGTGGCGAAGCTTGGTAGTCATAATAACCTGTGCTCCCTGCTCTTCAGCCAGGAGGGCGGAAGCAGTGCCGGCTCCCCCTCCCCCTATTATCAGGACATCGGTTTCCATATCCACGACTGAGAGGTCAACCAGGTCCGGGGCAACCCTGCTCCTGGCTTCCAACAGGTCAGCGATTTCATGAGCTACCCTGTAACCCTTATTAGGGCCTACCTTGAGCGCTCTCCGCCCCTCCTCACGATAATCAGGGTGATACCTCAGCATCTCCTCGCGTTCCTTCAAAGTCATGAAGGGAAACTCCTCCCCCCTCCTCTTCTCGACCACCCGCTCCGGTCTTGTCTTTTCTACTACCTTGATAAGCTCTTTTAATTCTGGCGGATACGGCATATCTCTCCTTAAAGGTATTTGTTGTCAGTTGGAGTCCAGTCCTCACCAGCCATTGCCGGCTCCATTTCCCGCTCCTGATAGACTTTCCTGAGTTCCTTCTCATCCATCCCTGATAATGTGTTCAAACACCGGTCGTACTTGCCCTCTCTGACAGCAGCTACCGCCTCACTCAAGTGCTCGGCTCTGGGAACAATCTTACCCCCGTATATTCTCCTTGCCAATTGGGCAATGTGGTATTGTGGTACTTCACCCATACATCGGCTGGTGCACAGGCCACACTGAATACAGCTAAAGGATAACTCAGCCGCTCTGGCGATGTTGCCCTGCTTCAAAAGGGATATCATGTCCATGACCTCCACATCCATCGGGCAGACCTTAGTACAAGCATTGCAGGCGACACAGCGGAATAACTCAGGGTATAGCTTAAATATCTCGTCAGGACTAGCCTCAAGGTCAGAGTATTTGTAGGTAGCACGGTTGGCAGGGTAGAATGGCATCTGGGTCAGGTACATATTAGGCTCAACCACCGTTTGGCAAGCCAGTCCGGTATAGAGCTTGTAGTCGCCCGCCTTACGATAGACGGTAGCACATGCCCCACAAATACCACCGCGGCAACCGCAACCCCTGATGAACTTGAACCCGGCATACTCCATAGCCTTCATTATTGTCAACGTCTCAGGAACTTCGTATCTTTTGCCCATGACAAATATGGGAATCATCTTAATATCTACGGTTTTTGTTGGCTCCACTTTATTTCGTATTCCTTCGGCATTGTCCATTCTCATTGTCCTCCCAAACCCTTTAGTTATACACGCTCCTTAACCGCTATGTCAATAACTTCGAAGAACTGCCTGGGAGTCCAGTTCTTGTGTTGCATAGCCTTTGACGGGCAGGTAACAACACAGGCTCCACACCCCTCACAAAGTGCCTCGTTGACCCTGGCAATCTTCCTTCTCTGGTCCAGCTCTATTGCTCTATAGGTACAGACAGAAACACATTGCCCACAGCCGGTGCAAACCTCCTCATCCACCCAGGCAACAGTCGGTTCATGAAGCAGCTCCTTGCGGGAGAAGAGGGAAAGTACCTTGCTTGCTGCTGCACTAGCTGAAGCTACCGTATCCGGTAAATCCCTGGGCCACTGTGCAGTACCTGCCAGGAATATGCCTGAAGTCAGGCTCTCCACCGGCCTGAGCTTGACATGGGCTTCGGTTAGAAACCCGTATTCATCAAAGCTGATATTCAACTTTCTGCCCAGTTCCTTAGTCTCAGGGCGTGGCACCATGGCGAGAGCCAATACCACCAAATCAGCTGAGACTTCAATATTTTTCCCGGCCAGGGTATCCACTCCCCAGACCTTTATCTTGTCCCCATCCCTGAACACCTTGGATACATTGCCCCTTAAGTAGAGTACTCCCCCTTCCTCAATTACCTTTTGCACAAACTCCTCAAATCCCATCGCATCAGAACGAATATCCATATAGAAAATATAGGTTTGTCCTTGAGGGACAACCTGTTTGTAGAGTAGGGCCTGCTTGGCCACGTACATACAGCAGATACGGGAGCAGTAGGGCACGCCGTGCTCGGTATCACGTGAACCGACACACTGAATAAACACCACCTCCTGTGGTATTCTACCATCTGAAGGCCTTCTGATTTCCCCCTGAGTAGGCCCCGAGAATGATAGGATTCTTTCGAACTGAAGACCATCGATAATATCAGGGTCGTCAGGGAATACTTCAACCTTATCCCTGGGCAAGAGGTCATACCCGGGGGCGGCGATGATTGCCCCTACCTCCTCCTTGACAAACACATCCTCCTGGGAGAAATCTATAGCCTCAGCAGGGCAGACCTCCTGACAAGCCCGGCACGAACCTCCATTAAAGTGCAGGCAAACCCGAGAATCAATGGTCGGTCTGAGTGGTACTGCTCCAGAAAAGGGCACATATATCGCCTTCCGCTGAACAAGACTCCGCTCAAATTCCGAAGGAACTGAGACAGGACAACGCTCAAAACACAACCCGCACAGGTTACACTGCTCCGGGTCAACGAAGGAAGCCTTGTTCCGAATTGTCACGGTGAAATTGCCCACATATCCAGAAACTTCCTCCAGGTCGGAATAGGTGTAGAGCTTTACCCTGGGATGCGAAGCAATCTCCGCCAGGAAGGGAGCTATTAAACAAGCAGGACGGTCAAGGGTAGGAAAAGTTCCTGATAGCTGAATAGTATGCCCCCCAATGCAGGCATCTCTTTCCACTAAAACAACCTCATACCCGCTATTGGCAATATCCAGGGCAGCCTGTATACCAGCTATCCCCGCACCAATGACTAAAGCCCTTTTCGTGAGCGGGATGACCATCGGGGTAAGCATCATATTGAGGCGCAGCCTTTCGATAGTGGCTTTAATGATGGCTATCGCCTTTCTGGTGGCGGTCTCTCTATCATGGGTATGCGGCCAACTGCACTGCTCTCTAATATTAGCTATCTCGCAGGTATAGGGGTTTAACCCTTGCGACTCAACCAGCCTGCGGAACGTTCTTTCATGTAAGTAGGGAGAGCAGTTAGCATTTACAATACCAGTGAGAGCCTTCTCCCTTATTGCTTTTTTCATCAGTTCCTGCCCCGGGTCAGAGCACATATAGATATAATCTTCGACATGAACAACACCGGGATATTGATGTATCTCCTCCACTACCCTCTTCACATCAACTGACCCGGCAATGTTCTGGCCGCAGTGGCAAACGAAAACACCAATCCTGTCCAGCCTTTTACCCATGCT
>CAZXWQ010000008.1:11949-23449 GCA_964644545.1 uncultured Dehalococcoidales bacterium
TCTGGCCGCAGTGGCAAACGAAAACACCAATCCTGTCCAGCCTTTTACCCATGCTGACCTGCTACCAACTCCTCTACTACTTCATCCCGCGAGAGGAGAGACAATACCTTGCCTGCCGCCCCACTCGCCTGGGCGACAGAGTCAGGTATGTCCTTGGGGCCTTGTGCTGTGCCTGCCAGGTAGACCCCGGGAACCGTCGTCTCCAGAGGACGGAGTTTGGGGTGGCTCTCAACAAAGAAGCCATACTCATCAGTGAGAATACCCAGCTTCCGTGCCAGGTCCTTTACCCCGGGACTGGGTACCATTGCCATACCAAGCACCACCAGGTCACAAGAGACCTCTACTCTATACCCGGACAAGGTATCCACCCCCCAAACCAGGAGCTTATCTCCATCCCTGAATATCCTGGAAACCTTTCCCCTGAGGTATAAAACACCATCATTAACCGCCCGCTGCACAAATTCCTCGTAGCCCTTCCCGGTGATACGTGTATCGATATAGAAAATATGGGCTTGCCCATCCGGGACAGCGTGCTTATAGAGCATTGCCTGCTTCACCAGATACATACAGCATACCCTGGAGCAATAGGGAACACCATGCTCAGGGTCACGGGAACCAACACAGGAGACAAATACCACTTCCCTGGGTGTCCTACCGTCAGACGGCCTCACCACTACGCCATTAGTAGGACCTCCCGGGCAGAGTATCCTTTCAAACTGGATGCCATTAATAATATCGGGGTCCTCAGCGTACTCCTGAATATCCCTCACCGGCATAAGGTCAAAGCCGGTGGCCACGACTATGCCTCCGAACTTCTCTGTCAGTAGCTGAGGCTGTTGTTCCCAATCGATAGCCCCTGTAGGGCAAATTTTCTCACATATAAGGCACTTAGGTGGCATCTTGCCCTCTCGTTTCTCATCGATGAACTGGAGATACTTGATATAACGGCAATGCTCAGTATCAATTACCGGCTTGGAGGGAACTGCCTGGGCAAACGGGATGTATATAGCAGGCCGGTTGGCCACTCCTACATCGAATTCTGAAGGCACTTTCTCAGGGCACATCTGCCAGCAACTGCCACAGCCAGTACACTTTGAGTGGTCAACCTTCCTCGCCTTCTGGAGAATATCTACCTCGAAGTTGCCAGCAGTACCCCTTACCCCCTCCACCTCAGCATAGGTAAGAAGGGTGATGTTTGGGTGTTGAGCCACATCCACCATCTTCGGAGTCATGATACACTGAGGACAGTCCAGTGTAGGAAAAACCTCTGAGTACTGAAGCATATGTCCACCGATACTGGGACTCTTCTCCACCAGCACAACCTCATAGCCACCATCAGCAATATCCAGAGCAGCCTGAATCCCAGCAACACCTCCCCCTATTACCAGCGCCCTTTTAATTACTGGAACTCTGACACCGGGGCCAACATATTCCCAACCCAGCTTATCTATAGCATTTCTTATGAGGTCAATTACTTTCCCAACAGATGTTTCTCCACCCGCAGTTTGGCTCTGAGTCTGCCTCTGCTTAAGGTCAACGACCTCAATCCGATGTGCAGCTAGACCTGTGGAAGCCATAACTTGATGGAACGTGCTACTATGAAGAGAGGAAGAGCAGGTAGTCAGAACCGCTCCATCCAGTCTCATCTCCCGCACTACAGCTTTAACCTGCTCCAGGCCTGGATGCAGGCACATATCGGGATAAATCCTGGTGCAGATAACGCCCGGGTACCCGCCGATGATAGCGGCCACCTCCTCAGTAGCCGCCAGTTGCAGAGGGCTCAAACTGCAATGACAGAGGAAGACCCCTATTCTTTCCACTTTCTAACTACCTCAGGGAATTAGCCCCTTACCCCGGAGCAGGGCCTGAGCTTCACCAAAATTAAGGTTAAACTGACAAACCTCGGGGTCAACCCCAAGCGCAAGAGCCAGGAGCTGAGTAAAATAGATTATGGGTATGCCTTCAAAACCACTGTATTTTTGCTTCAACTCAATCTGTTTATAACCCAGGTTGAAGCTACATAGTGGGCAACTAAGGACAATGGCCTCCGCCCCTTGCCTCAGCGCAAATGAGAGGATAGCGTAAGCACGCTCAGCGACAAAGCCCGGATTGCTCACCATCTGGAACGACCCACAGCACTCAGTAGCAAAGGCGAAATCTATGACATTAGCACCCAGAGTCTGCAGAAGCTCCTGTAGCACGGTTGGTCTTTCCACCCGGTCAATGGCCGCCTCTTGCGGGCGCAGTAGAGTGCACCCATAATACGGAGCTACTTTCAGGTTTTGCAGAGGAACCTTTACCTTCTCAGCAATAGCCTCCCAACCCAATTCATCTCTCAATACCTGCAACAGGTGAACCACTTCCACCTCCCCATTGTAGTCTACCTCCTCGTCCATGAAGGTATTGAGAGTATTCCGCTTTTCCTCGCTGTTTCTCATTAACAGCTCAGCCCTCTTTAAGGTGTTATAGCAGAAGGAGCACAAGGTAACGACCTTATCACTCCCCTGCTCTTTCACTCGTATAAGACTACGAACGGCAGCTACGTGATGCACCAGACTATCTTCAGCAAGAGAGTACACAGTACCACAGCAGTTCCAGCGAGGTAGCTCTACCAGATTGACCCCCAGGGTTGCCATAGAAGCAATTGCCGAATCCTCAAAGTTTTTGGCTTGTGTCTTTAGGGTGCACCCCGGATAGTAGCTCAAATCCATCTCTGTTAACTCGTAAGTTTCCTGAAACCGCTGACGAGCGCTATCTGGGGTAGTTCACTGATTTCCTCAGGGTCTATCCTTGATGGCGCTACGAAGTCAACATTCTTCCTCAGAGTGATGAGCCTCAATGCCTCCATCACTCTTGAAATATCAACCCCCTTGGGGCACCGCACAGTGCAGGTCAGGCAAGAAGCGCATAGCCAGATAGTGTTAGAATTGGCAATTTCCTCCTCCAACCCTAGCTGGACGAGGCGCATAATCTGATTGGGAAGCAGGTCCATGGCAAAGGACATGGGACACCCGGCTGAACACTTGCCACACTGATAGCAAAGCTTGAGGTCTTGCCCGCTGATTTCGGAAACCTTCTTCACAAATTCGCTCTGTAACCTCGCAGCAGAAATCTCGATTCTCATCTTCCGTAGGCTAACCACCTTATTAGTATGGGAATTCCTGAAAGTCCGAACACAGTCCCCTATCCCTAGAATAACACATAACCTCCTTCTTTGTGAAGGAGGTTTTTCCATGAATGGAAAGATTTTAAACAGAAACAATTCGAAGCTAACTAGCCTTGATTTGTATACTAGTTATGTCAAGCAGGAGAGTTGTAGCTATAAGTCAGGAGAAGGAATTAGCGTAGCTGGGAGTACGGCAGCATATATACCTGTATCACGCGCTCCTTCGGTGCCCGCTCCCGAAGATTCCGAAAGAACTGCCTGGTATTTTCGTCGGCCGGCTGGTAGACCGACATAGGCAGCGTACCCTTCCATACATCTATCACCTCGTTAGGGCTCCCGTGGACGGGTCGCCAGCTAGCCACAATGGGCAGGTTCTGGGCCCCTGTCTCCAATCCCCCTAAAAACTCGGGCATCTTGTTAGGGGCTACCTCCAGTACTGCCAGGAAGTAAGCCCCAAGCGGGTTCTGCTGACTTTCAGTGATTGCCTGGTGCAGGGTTTCCGGGGGTACCGGCCCCAGCGGTTCCAGCAGCCGTGAGCGTCGCGCTGGAGCTATCTCCTCCAGTCGTGCCGCATACTCACCCCATGCCTTGTCCTGACTGGCCTTGATGCGGAACGCCTTCAGTGCATCCAGGTCATCGAACTCCAGAACCTGCGTCACCTGACTGAACAACTCTACGTTGCAGTACCAGGCTGCTACAAGACGTGCTCCCAGACGCTGACATACAGGTACCAGCTTCTCCTGGGCAAACTCTACGAATGTGTCCAGCGTTTCCGGACTGGCCGGCATAAGGTTAAGGGTTTCCTCCAGATAAAGCATCGTCACACTCCCTTCTTTTAATTTTTATACCTACCAGAGCTATTTTTACTTGAGCTTCAAAAGCCGGGCTGCGTTGCCACCCAGCCACTTATCCTTTACTTCCTCTTTCAGAGGCAGGGCTTTCAACTCATCAACACAACGCTTGTGTGGAAGCATATTATCAGTAGCGAACAGGACCTGGTTCTGCAGCAGAGTGTTACCGTATTGCATCAGCGGTTCCCAGCCACCACCCGGCGTGGCAAAGTACTTCGGGGAAACTCCTCCAAGCTCTATGTAAACATTTTCATGCTTCCAGGCTACCGCCACCATCTCAAGAACCCAGGGCCAGCCGCCGTGGTTCGCCACCAGCTTGAGCTCCGGAAAGTCACAGGCTATCTTATCAAGGTGAGAAACGTGTGAGTAGTAGAGAGAACGGTCCACGTTGAAACTGATAGAAGAATGCACCGTTACGATTAAGCCCAGTTCCTGGCACTTAGCGTAAACGGGCCAGAACCTGCTATCGGTGCTGCTGACGCGAACCGCCCAGGCCTGTATGTTCAGACCTTTGAACCCGTGCTCTTTGACTCCCCGTTCCAGAACCTCAACCATGTCCTCGTCAACGAGGGGGTTAAGGCACATGAAATAGACGGGGAACTTATCCGGGTGCGCCCCGGCTATCCTGGTGGTAGCATCATTCAGCGCGTGGTAGTCACCTGTACCCCCGTATTCCGCCTGCAGAACCGCTTTATCAACCCCTGCCTCCTCCATACTGCTAATCATGCCTTCCACCGAATTCCGCCATTCTTCTTGCAGTAGCTCCCGGTATACTCTGGAGTAACCCCGGCTGGTGCCTTCCCGGTACCTCCTTGTACCCTCTTCACGACTCGCTCGCTCGATATATTCACGGTATGGTACTGTCACACGAAAATCTATAATCATCCATCTCCCCTTTACTTCATATTCACTGGCTATCCTGCTAAAGAATCACCTTCTGCTCCTTTAGCTGCGAGAGCCGGTCCCAGTCATACCCCAGCTCCAGCAATACCTCCTCGGTATGCTGGCCTAATTCCGGTCCAGGGCTTCTCGGCTGGATGGGTGTTTCACTGAACTGGAAGGGAACACGCAGCAGCTTGAAAAGCTCGCCTGAAGAGTGCTCCACTTCGGCCACGTAGTCATTTGCGGATACCTGGGGGTCATCTACAACCTCGGATATTGTTGTTTCTGGCTCCCATACCAGGTCATACTGCTCAAACCGCTCAGCCCATTCCGCCAGCATCCTGGTAGCCATGACAGCATCAAGTATTGAGATAATCAACTCGCTGTTCTCAACACGCTTTTGGTGGGAATCGAACCTCGGGTCATTTTCCAGGTCTTCCCTTTCGATAGCCTTGCAGACCGCAGGCCAGAATCGGTCTGTCTGCAACATCATAAAGAACAGCCACTTCTTGTCTTTTGTTTGATACGTGTTGCGGAGTGGATTTGGCGCTTTCTTCCTGGCATGTTTACGATTTCCCACTCGCTCGCCCCAGATGAGACGGCGCTGGATATCCTCGCCGGCAACCCACATACCCGCCGACATTAAGGATACATCAACCTTCTGCCCAATCCCGAATCGGTCCCTTGCCAGGAGCGCGGTAACTATCGCCCCGGCAAGAAAGATAGCACTGCTGAGGTCTCCCATGGCTCCACGCAGTGGAACCGGTGGCGCATCAGGTTCTCCCAGGGTGGACATGATTCCGGCCCGTATCCAGAAGACGGTGTCATCAAAAGCCGCCCTGTCCCGGTGAGGACCTTTCATTCCAAAACCCGTGGCCTGCGCGTAGATAATCCTGGGGTTAATCTTAGCAACTCTCTCATAGTCCAGGCTAAGCCGGTCAACTACAGCGGCACGAAAATTGGTCACAAAGACATCGGAGGTCTCTACCATCTTGTAGACTATTTCTCTCCCTGCTTCCTGGCTCAGGTCAACAGCAATGGCACGCTTGCTTCCATTCCACTGCTCCCAGAATGGATTGACCACACCAAGACCGCTTTCAGACATGGCACTTGGAGGAAGTAGTCCACGCACCGGGTCACCACCTCGCGGGTCTTCTATCTTAATGACCTCGGCTCCAAGTTCACCGAGGACACGAGCGCAGGTAGGACCCAGCACCCAGTGACAGAGTTCAATTACCTTTATTCCTTGTAGAGGTAAGACCATGGCTACCTCCCCTTGAACTGCGGAGCCCTTTTCTCGGCGAAGGCTCTCGGTCCTTCCCTTGCATCCTCGGTAGCCATCACACTACGGCTTAACGCGGCATACAGTCGCGTTCCGTCATCCAGAGGCAGGTGTAGCCCGCGATATGCCAGCTCCTTGGTCACTCTTACGGCAATTGGGGCATTTTCACATATCCTCTGAGCAATGGCTTCGGCTGTCTTCATAAGCTCCGCCGCCGGCACCACTCTACTCACCAGGCCGATACGGTAGGCTTCCTGAGCATCAATTCTCTCTCCGGTGAGCATCATCTCCATAGCCAGCGACATAGGAACCATCTGGGGCAGCCTCAATGCACCGTAGCCATGGAGGAGGTTCCACCGCACCTCAGGACAGCCGAAGGAGGCTGTCTCTGAGGCAATCCTGATATCACAAGCCAGAGCCACTTCAAGTCCACCAGCCAGGCAATACCCATTGATGGCGGCAATAACCGGTTTGGCAGCTCTGCCGACGCTGGGTGCCAGCGACCGCCCTGTCAGGTCGGTATAGTTGTCGTGGCGGGGCTCACTGTGCACCTTTTTCAAGTCAGCACCGGCCGTGAATGCCTTGTCACCAGCCCCGGTGAGGATACCCACCCACAGGTCGGGGGCATTATCCAGGTCACGCCACGCCTTAGCCAACCCTTCCTGCACTTCTTGGTCCAGGGCATTCATAGCCTCAGGTCGGTTGATGGTAACATAGGCAATTTTCCCCTTCTTTTCATAGATAACAACAGCCATTAGACCCTCCTTAACATTACATTATTAGCCTGCTTATGGTAAGAGCCACTGTAATTACGACCAAACAATACAACACTCACTTCAATCACGTCAAGAAGACACATTGGGCCGGCGAACTGCCATAATTGACGGTATGGCTACGGCATAGAGGGCTAAGAAAATTACGAATACCCACTGATAGGTGCCCATACTATCATAGGTATAGCCAGCTATTAGAGGGCCTACAATGAGACCAAGATTCTGGGCCAATCTCATCATGCCAAGGATAACGCCAAATGAAGCTGCACCAAAGTTAGTAGTGACCAGCTGCGGCATCAGGGGTGCCCAGCCACCCATGCCAATCCCCATCAGGATAGCATACAGCCACACCAGTGCCGTTGACTTGGCATAGAGGAGCACAACGACAGCAAATGCTTGAAAGGCGAAGCTTATGGCAGCACCATATTTCGGTGCCAACCGGTCGCTGAGGAAACCGAAGCCCATTTTGCCGAAGGTACTGCCCAGGCCGACCAGGCTCAGGCTGGTTGCTGCCACGGCAGTGCTGAAACCGATATCCGTAAAATGGTTCACCTGATGTTGAAATATGCCGATAGAACTAAAATTAGCGATTAGAAAACCGACCACTATTAACCAGAAGGTCGAGGTCTTAAGCGCCATGCCCAGGCTCCACTCACCCTGGTTTGAGGACAGTAATTCAGGTGGCTCTGTGCCTATTTGTGTTTGAGGGATAGCACCTGCCTCAGGCCTATCCTTAATAACCAGCAAAGTCAGGGGTATTAAAATCAGCCAGCTCAGCAAAGCAAGACCAAGAAAAGATAACCTCCAACCGTAGGTGGGTATGAGGTAGCCACCAATTAACGGAGAAAGAGCAATGCCACCAACTCCTATGCCGGTGGTAGCTGTGCCCAAGGCTGTGCCCCTTCGTTGACTGAACCAATTTGAAATGACCATGCTCACAGGAACTATGCCAATAGCCGCTAAGCCGATACCCACGATGCCGTACAAGAGGTAGTAATGCCAGAGGTTTTGAGTTAAGCTAAGCAGCATAAAACCAAGACCGGTTACAACTGCGCCAACAAGGATGATTTTTCTGGAACCGTATCGGTCAGTAAACCTGCCGGCAACAGGTTGAAATATGCCCTGCGCCAGGTACAACGTAGTGAAGGCAAAAGAAACCGCTCCCCGGCTCCAGCCAAATTCATTCATAACGGGCTTAAAGAATAATCCAAAAGCATACATCCCTGCTCCGGATGAGATACAAAGGCAGATAAAACAGGATGCCAGAATCCAGTATCCGTAGAATACCTTCGGCTTGCCCAACGAATTTTCCCCCAAAGACCCTTCAAGGTCTAAAAGGAAGTCTACCAAACCTGTCGTTTGGTAACAAGCCAGGCATCCACCCACTCCAGTGAATCCTCCCGGCATTGACGACAGAACTTATTAAGAGATAATATAGGTGCAGCCAGGAACTTAGTGCAGTAGATATGGAGCGTGCTCAGTTGCGGGACTATTGTAGATAAGACAAGGAGTTAGACATGAGACTGTTTCAACCGATAACTATCCGCAGTATGGAAGTCAAGAACCGAATCGTTTACCCCGCCATCCAGCTAAATATGGGCCTGACCAATCGCCGCGCCAGGGCATTCTACACCGAGCGGGCAAGAGGAGGCACCGGTCTTATAATAACGGCTAATACCTCCATAGATAACTTTGCCTGCGAGGAGCTTTGGGGCGGTAGCGAAGAACTGGCGGCATTCATTGGCCGACTGCGCCTGCTCACCGACCAGATTCACGAGGCCGGTGCCAGAATCGGAGTGCAGATGTGGCAGGCGAACCGCTTCCCACAGGGTCGTGGGGTACAGATAGCAGGTCAGGAAGCAGACCCCACCAGCGGCGATAGAGTAGCACCATCAGCACAGGAGGACATGCGCCCGCTCACCATCCCCGAGATTGAATCCATCATCTATCGATTTGCCAGGGGCAGCCGTAATATCCGTGATGCTGGTTTTGACTGCGTCGAGATTCATGGCGCCCACCGCTACCTCCCCTGCCAGTTTACCTACCCCGGGACCAATCAGCGCACCGATAAATATGGGGGCGACCTGGCAGGCCGCATGAAGTTCGGCATCGACCTGGTGACGTCTGTCCGTGCCCGGGTAGGAGCAGATTTCCCTATATTTTTCCGCTTGGGGGCTCTGGAAAAGAATGGCTCAATCCATCCAGACAGCATCACTTATGCCCAGGAGCTAGAAAAAGCGGGGGTTGACTGCCTCGATGTATCAACCTCCGGCTTCGGACGTATCCCGGTGTCTCCACCAAAGCGGTCACGGATGGGCACACTGGCCTTCCTGGCCGAGGCTATAAAGAAGAAGGTCAATATTCCTGTCATTGCCGTAGGTAAGATAAACACCCCAGAAGTGGCTGAGGAAATCCTGAGCAAGGGACAGGCGGACATGGTTGCTATCGGACGCCAGCTTATTGCCGACCCTTTCTGGCCCAGGAAGGCTCAAGAAGGACGCTTCGACGAGGTTGTAGCCTGCGATTCCTGCAATATAAACTGCTACGCACCCACATTCTATCGCCGTTTGCCTGAAGGCGCCCCGATATGCAAGTTCAACGAGCGGGTCGGCAGGGAGTGGGAGATACCGGCTCCAGAATAGTCCAATCCGCTAGACCTGGCTCTTGAGGTCACCCAGGAATTCCAGAATGAGCCGGTTAACTTCCTCCGGCCGCTCCTGCTGCGTCCAGTGGCCACAGTTATTGACAAGGCCCCTGCTGAGGTTTGGGACATATCTTTCCATGCCCTCCGCACTTTGCGGTGTTAGTATCGGGTCATTCTCGGCGCAAATCATAAGGGCCGGCATTGTGATTTGACGGTCTGCCAGATGGGCGGTCGTCTCCCAGTTACGGTCGACGTTACGGTAGTAATTGAGCGGACCGGTTATACCGCCTTTGCGGAAGGCATCAGCAAAGACATTGATAGTCTCCTCAGTAATGAAGCTATGCTCAACGGCTATACGGCGCATTGTTGTATCCAGCCAGGTTTCGAGATTGGGCTCAATGTCCGCCTCTGCTCCACCTGTTTCCTGAAAATAGAGGATGTAGTTGAAGCGTCCATCAGGGAGCTGCTTAAAGGCTTCTGTTGGCCTCACCCGACCTCTCCTCTGGAAAGGGGTGTTCAACGAGATAACTCGCTCAATGCGCTCCGGGTGCATCAAAGCCATCTGCCAGACAATGACCCCGCCCCAATCATGTCCCACAATTACCACCCGCTTCAAGGCCAGGGCATCAAGCAAGCCCACCAGGTCATCAACCAGGTGATGCATATCATAGGCTTCGATTCCTTCAGGCTTGTCTGTCTCACCGTAGCCACGCATATCGGGTACAATGGCGTGGAAACCGGCACTGGCCAGAGCCGGTATCTGGTACCGCCAGGAATACCACAACTCGGGAAAACCGTGCAGGAGCAGTACCGGGAACCCCTCCCCCTGCTCAACGTAGTGCATACGGATTCCATTTGTCTCTACAAAGCGATGCTGCCATTTCTCGTTCATATCATCAATCCTCCATGGCTCAATCTCAACCCTCTTCCGGCAGTTTCGCGAAGTTAAAGGTAACAGAGCCGGTAGCCTTCTCCACGTCTGCCAGTTCCGTAAGCTTAGCTCCAAGCTCAAAGGCATACTTTAACGCGACCTCGTCTTTGCCAGCCTGCCAGCGTCTCCAGGCTGTAGTCTGTATCTTTCCCAGGTACGCCATCTCCATAAACTCGAAGGTCTTTTCCATGATAGCGAACAGATGCTCCGCTCCCGAAAGCCGCGTGTCTTGATGGGGAACCGCCAGCAGGCATTTCTTACCCTTCATTTTAGCCCGGAAAGTTTGCTCATCGAAGGCCATGCGGCAGACCCAGCGGTCCATAAAGGCTTTCATCTGAGAAGACGGGCCATACCAGTAAAGCGGCGTGCCGAAGATGACACAATCGCTCTCCAGTACCCTATCCATAAGCCCATCGAAGTCGTCCTCAATGCCGCAACGACCCGCCTTCCGACAGGCACTACAATCGCCAATGGGAGAGATTTTCATGTCCGCGAAAAATACCTTGTCCGTCTCATGCTCCTGTGACCCGGCTCCCTCGAGAATCCTCTCAACCAGTGTGTTTGTATTTCCATCTTTCCGATTGCTGCCTACCAGACCAAGGACTTTCATATTTGCTCCCCTCCTGTTAAGTCATTTTTATCAGGCTATAACCGGCTTTCCCCTTAGCTCCTGGATATCTTTTTAGAATATCCAGGCACAGAAAGTATCTCTATTTTACCTTACATATCCAGTCAAACGGAAGTGATTGTAAGCAAAAGCATTATGTCAAATCACCTGTCAAAATTTCCCCTTAAAATTCTAATACAAGATTCACAGTGTAATTGGTTCGCCCAAAGCTGGAAGAACGACTTTGATACTGGAACTGCCCAGATGTTCGATATAGAAATCGGGATGCTCAGTATGTACAGGAAGCAATATCTCAGGTTTTATTCCCTGAGCAATTTGAAGCAGGTCCGCACCGCAGGCATGG
>CAZXWQ010000009.1:0-11652 GCA_964644545.1 uncultured Dehalococcoidales bacterium
ATACACCAAATCAAGCAACCCTCCGTGAGAGGGTCGAGGCACAGGCGAAACTACCCCTCAGCTTTCAGCCGGGAAAGGAATTTGAGTATCATGTTGGCTACCCGGTTATCGGTGCCGTCATTGAGACGATTGTTGGGAAAACACTTGAAGAGTTTTACCAGGAGCGTATCTTTAAGCCATTAGGGATGAAAGATACGTCCTTCTATCTCCCTGAGGAAAAACTCGACCGTTTTCCAACCTGCTACCGGCCTCAACGTGAAGGCCAGGAGTGGAAGCTTGCCGTTGCTGAACGACCGGAAACCAGTGAAAAAGTGAAAGGTCCAAAGATATATTTCGATGCGGGCGGAGGTATGGGCGGTATCCTGTCAACCGCCGCTGACTATGCTCGCTTTGGCCAGATGTTACTCAATGGTGGCGAAATCGACGGTATCCGTATCCTGAGTCGTAAGACTGTGGAGCTTATGACCAGCAGTCATACAGGCAACATCTTTATTCCGATGCTTGGTCACGGATTTGGTTTCGGGATGGGAGTGGGTGTACACACAGGTGGCAGTTGGCGACCAATAATGCGTACTATAGGTACCTATGGCTGGGGTGGCGCAGCTGGAACAACTTACTTTGCTGACCCCAGGGAGAAACTGCTTGTGATATGCTTCACTCAGGTACTTACCCACCTGTTGATGCCAGGGAACACTTATCAGGAGGAGTTGGAGAGGCTGGTCTATCAGGCTTTACTGTAACCCTAATCCGTGAGCCCAGATTCAAAAAGCTCACCTTGCTGGTGCTGACATGGGATTCACTGATTTTCATGTCATTGCGAGCGAAGCGAAGCAATCCCGCCTCCATTTTAAGAGATTGCCACGTCGCCCTTCTGGGAAGGGCTCCTCGCAATGACAGTTGGGGGTTCCCCCTCAGAGAATTCACGGATTAAGGCGTAAGGTGCTCTATTGCAAGAAGGGGCTGGCAGATATCGCTGTGTTTGACCAGGATATATGAAGGCAGATAATATGATTGGAGATGGGCTTGTGCAGTTAAAAAACAGCGTAATCGGATACACCCCGTATAGCTGACAAGAACTATTTCTTATTCCATATACTAATAGCTCAGAATTTTCACTTCCCCACTGAATGCCCCCCAGCTTGCCGGGGGTTTATGCACATGCTACTCCTTTTGCACAGGATTGAGGTACGCATCAATGTACTCCCAGCCGATAAGTTGGAGGCTCACGCCTACAGCTTTTTTTCTAACCGCAAGTTTGGCTATAGCTTCGCCTGGGGCCGGTTGCTGTCCTGATTCCACTGGTTGTAAATCAAGGGTTCCGCTAATTAATTTCTCCAGATCATCAAGGTTAAAAGGTTTGGGTAAGTATTCAATTGCACCCTCTTTCATGGCGGCTACAGCTGTATTTACCGATGGATAAGCAGTAATTATTACCACCTTGAGCTCCGGTCTCCTTTTTTTGGCCTCACGCAAAACCTGTATCCCATCTATATCTGGTAACCTTAGATCGAGGAGGACAACACCAAAATCTTGTTCATCAACCATCCTTAGCGCCTCCCCCCCGTCTTCAGCAGCCTCCACTGAATAGCCCCCGTCGGCAAGCCAATCCCGAAGAGACTCTCTCAGCGAGGTTTCATCTTCTACTATTAATATCGGTTTCATTATTTATTTCACCTCCAATCGTTATTAAATTCGCACTCCCTGTTTCTATCTTAATTATGTTTAGACCCTTCCCTTCACTAATGTGTCAACCACTGAGGGGTCAGCCAGGGTAGATGTATCACCAATACTGTCAACGTTGTCGGCAGCGATCTTTACCAGGATTCTCCGCATTATTTTCCCACTCCTTGTCTTGGGCAGACCATCAGCGAACTGAATTTTATCTGGAGTGGCAATTGGCCCAATATGCTGGCGTACATGAGACTTGAGTTCATTTTCCAATTCTTTACCTCGCTCTACTCCAGCGATCAAGGTAACATAGGCGTAGATACCCTGTCCTTTGATTTCATGAGGCATGCCGACTACCGCTGCTTCGGCTACTTTTTCATGTGAAACCAGGGCACTCTCTACTTCAGCGGTACCTAGCCTGTGTCCGGAGACATTAATCACGTCGTCAATACGCCCCATTAGCCAGTAATAACCATCCTCATCTCTTCGGGCACCATCTCCCGTGAAATACAGACCAGGGAATTTGGTGAAGTAGATTTCTTTGAATCGCTGGGGGTCGCCGTAAATAGTTCGCATCATACCGGGCCAGGGTCTTTTGATACACAACGAGCCACCCTCATTAACTCCAACCTCGGTGCCGTCCTCCCTCAGTATCAATGGCTCAACTCCTGGGAAAGGTAATGTAGCTGAGCCAGGCTTTGTGGGGATAGCTCCCGGAAGTGGTGTAATTAATATTCCGCCAGTTTCTGTCTGCCACCAGGTATCAACTATTGGGCATATCTCTTTACCGATAATACGATGATACCACATCCAGGCCTCAGGATTGATAGGCTCTCCTACGCTGCCCAAAAGTCTGAGGCTGGAGAGGTCGTGTTTATTCGGCCATTCTTCTCCCTCTCTCATCAAGGCTCGAATCGCGGTAGGAGCTGTGTAGAATATATTCACCTTATATTTCTCCACAATCTGCCAGAATCTATCATACTGCGGATAAGTTGGCACTCCCTCAAACATTAGGCTTGTAGTTCCTACCGCCAGTGGTCCATATACAATATAGCTGTGTCCTGTTACCCAGCCGACATCAGCTGTGCACCAGAAGAGGTCTTCATCCTTTATATCAAAAATCCATTTCATGCTTTGATAGCAGTGTACAAGGTAACCTCCTTGAGTATGAAGAACACCCTTGGGATTGCCGGTACTGCCACTGGTGTATAGTATAAAGAGGGGGGCATCAGCGTCCACTAACTCGGGTTCACATACAGTTGTTATATCTTCAGCATTTATCTCGTCATGCCACCAGTGGTCTCTGCCATCTTTCATGTTTATCTCAGTACCTAATCTGCTAACAACCACCACATCCTTAACTTCGGGGCACTCTTTCAGGGCATTATCGGCATTATCTTTACTTCTAATGGTCCGACCCCCGCGGTAATATCCATCAACTGTGATGAGTAATTTTGAGTTGCAATCAAGGATGCGGTCGCGTAGTGCCTCAGCACTAAATCCACCAAAAATCACACTATGTATAACCCCAATACGAGCGCAAGCCAGCATTGCTATAGCCAGCTCGGGTAGCATTGGCAGGTAAATCGAAACAGTGTCACCCTTCTTAATTCCAAGTTTCTTCAGTACGTTGGCGAACTTGCATACTTCCCGATGGAGTTGCTGATAAGTGTAGGTTCGGCTCTGCTCTTCTGGTTCCCCCTGCCAGATGAGGGCTGCCTTATTTTTCCGCCAGGTATTAAGGTGTCGGTCCAGGCAATTGTAGCAAACATTTATTTTACCGCCGACAAAGTATCGTACCTCAGGATTATCTCGGAAATCGTACTCCACAAACTTATCCCATTTTTTATACCAGTCCAGCTGATTGGCAATATGGGTCCAGAAGCTCTCAGGGTCGTTTACTGACCAGTTGTAGATTGCTTTATACTCCTTTATGCTCCTCAGAGCCGCACTTTGGCTGAATTTTTTAGGAGCGGCAAACACCCGGTTCTCATCCATCATGGAGGTAATTGCCTCTGAATAATCGCTCAAAGCTTCACTATCTGCTAGAGATTTTTCTTTAGTTTTGGATTCCAGCGGCGTTTCTTTGCTACCCAAAGCCTGCTCAATGAGCATCTCAAGCTCTTCAGCTGCAAATGGCTTGACCAGGTAATCAACGGCGCCAAGTCTTATTGACTTAGTCGCTGTACTTACTGAAGGGTAAGCAGTAATGACAATTGCTTTTAGTTCTGGTCGGTACTTTCTAGCTTCCTTCCACACTTCTATCCCATTTTTACCTGGCAATCGGATATCCAGGACAACAACACCAAAGGTCTTATTTCTAATCATGGTCAATGCTTCATCAGCATCTGCCGCCGTTGACACCTCATACCCACTGTTTATAAGCCAATCCCCCAACGACTCACGTACACCAGGCTCATCATCTACTATAAGAACTGATTTTGAGATAGTATCTTCTGACATTTGTATACCTTTCCTCCTGCTATGTATTGAATTACACTTTGTCCTGTCGCTTTATCTACTTCCTATTCGGCATCACCAATTAAAAATAGTGCCTTAATGGCAATTTTTTGTATTTCCTTATAAATCCATTTTACAGGTTCAAAAGGCGAATTTGCTACGTCCAGAAGTACTATATCTTCAGAATCAAATGATAAAGAGCCTAGCCTTTTTCTTCCTGATAGGCGTTTAGAGAGATGGTAAAGGTACTTCCCTTTCCCTCCTCACTGTTGACTTCTATCCTTCCTTTATGACGTTCGATGATGCCATGGGCTACAGCTAGTCCCAAACCCACTCCTTTCACCTCCTTTCTTGTCGTGAAGAAAGGGGTGAAAAGCTTCTGCATGTTCTCTTTGGAAATGCCAATACCCGTGTCCTGGACATCTATTCTGACCTTACCTTCACTATCCGCTGAGGTATGGAGGGTCAATGTGCCCCCTTCCGGCATTGCCTGGATAGCATTAAGCATGAGATTGGCGAGGACCTGCTGTAGCTGATCAGGGTCAGCCATAACTTCAGGCAGAGAGGGACTCAGGTCTCTGACTACATCAACGTGCTGTATATCGGCTGAATGGGCAACCAGGCTATAAGCTCGGTCAATAACCTCGTTTAGGTTAATCAATGTGAGAGACGGGTTTGTTTGCCGGGCAAAGTCCAGTAGGTTACGTATCAGCCGACCGCTGCGAGTAAGTTCCGAATCCATCTTCGATAAATAATCGAGGGCCTTTTCTTTAGGGAGTGTATCGGCGGTTATTTTCTTCATTAACAACTGAGTATATATAAGGACACCGGCAATGGGGTTATTGACTTCATGAGCGATAGAGGCTGCCAGCTGGCCCAGAGAGGTCAGTTTCTCAGCCTGAATTAGCTGCTCCTGGCTTTGTTTAAGCTCCTGGTACGCTGCACTCAAGCTCTCTTGCATTTCTCTTTCTTTGGTCACATCCCTGGCTATATGTTGAAAGCCCACTACCTTTCCATCAATAGTAACCAAGCTTGTAGCCATCATCATTATCTCTGCTACACCGTTCTTCCTTATCAATCGCTGCTCATAAGGTTGCTCTAGCGGCTTGTTTTCAAGTAGTTTGCGTCTTACTTCTCTGGCTATATCCAAAGACTTCTCATCGAGGAATGTCTTAACATTCATGCCCAGTATCTCCTCGATAGTGTATCCAGTGACGCTTTCACTCGCCTTGTTGGCGATAATGAAATTACCGTCTAAATCATGAACCCACATTGGCTCGCAGGCGTTATTAAACAGGTCCTGGTAGTTCTCCTCGGCAAGTTTAAATTTTCTTTTCATCACTCCTCCTATATTTCTGGGATTACATCATCAAGAGTGATGTCACCTTCCTGAACTCCTTTATCAAATAACTGGGAGCGCATGTCCGGTTACAACTCACCAGGTCTCTCTATCTAATCATCCACTAAACACTTCTAAACCGGTAACCTCCCAACAAAAGATCCGGCACACCAAGTGTGCATAATCTTGTTGGAATTCAAGAGCCTAGCCTTTTTCTTCCTGATAGGCGTTTAGAGAGATGGTAAAGGTACTTCCCTTTCCCTCCTCACTGTTGACTTCTATCCTTCCTTTATGACGTTCGATGATGCCATGGGCTACAGCTAGTCCCAAACCCACTCCTTTCACCTCCTTTCTTGTCGTGAAGAAAGGGGTGAAAAGCTTCTGCATGTTCTCTTTGGAAATGCCAATACCCGTGTCCTGGACATCTATTCTGACCTTACCTTCACTATCCGCTGAGGTATGGAGGGTCAATGTGCCCCCTTCCGGCATTGCCTGGATAGCATTAAGCATGAGATTGGCGAGGACCTGCTGTAGCTGATCAGGGTCAGCCATAACTTCAGGCAGAGAGGGACTCAGGTCTCTGACTACATCAACGTGCTGTATATCGGCTGAATGGGCAACCAGGCTATAAGCTCGGTCAATAACCTCGTTTAGGTTAATCAATGTGAGAGACGGGTTTGTTTGCCGGGCAAAGTCCAGTAGGTTACGTATCAGCCGACCGCTGCGAGTAAGTTCCGAATCCATCTTCGATAAATAATCGAGGGCCTTTTCTTTAGGGAGTGTATCGGCGGTTATTTTCTTCATTAACAACTGAGTATATATAAGGACACCGGCAATGGGGTTATTGACTTCATGAGCGATAGAGGCTGCCAGCTGGCCCAGAGAGGTCAGTTTCTCAGCCTGAATTAGCTGCTCCTGGCTTTGTTTAAGCTCCTGGTACGCTGCACTTAATTCGGCACGAGCCTTCTGCTCCCTCTCAGTTCGATTAAGCTGCGTAGCTATTAGTAGACTGGCAAGAGCCATGATGATGACAAAGAGAAGGGCTCTCAGTAATGGGTCAGGATAAGGAGAAAACAATAAAGCACGTGGCATGACTACGCACAGGAAAACAAATGAAGTAACAAGGCTTCCCCAAACCCTGAACATGAAGGCAGCATAGACTATAGGTACCACAAATAATATCCGGTGTATGTCGTGAACACCGGAGAAAAAAGTGTAGTTAAACGGGGTCACCTCAACCAGGGGGGTCTGGTCTACATAATAAAGGAAAGTAAAAAATGCCATCAGAGCTGTGATAATCCAAAAATGGGGACTCCGCACACCACTGGTAGCGCCACCATTTGGTGACCACTCGGTAGCCTTGCTTACCACTCTTTCTTTCCAGTTCTGTAGATTATTTTTGGTTGTGGTACTCACTACCATAGTTCTCCCTTTAAAGTACCATGCTTTCTTTTCAGACTAGAGGTGCCAACCTGCGATATTAAAACTACTCTATAGTCACCAGTGCTTTCATTTAAATGATACCTTTATTAAATGTGCCGAGCAGGAGATACAAGGGTCATAAGCCCTGACCAGCATCTCCAAAGTAAGCCTGATATCATCTTCAGAGTTACCCAATATTTGGGGCACTAATGACTCCATATCTTTCTGGATGTTGTTGTGATTTTGATTTGTTGGGATGACACAGTTAGCATTGGTCAGCATACCTTTCTCGTTAAAACTATAATCATGGAAAAGAATGCCTCTCGGAGCTTCAACTGCTCCGATACCCCTTCCTACCTTTACACTTACATTATTGTCCTCTTCTTCCAGGCCCCTGGCTACTATTGTATCAATGAGATTGAGACTATCCTCAATTGCGTGATAGCACTCGACAATCTGAGCGACAGTAATCATAAACGGGTTATGGCATGGAGCGTGTAGCCCGAGTTGTTCCGCCGCTTTTCCAGCCAGTGGCAGTAGTTGTTCATGATTATTATTAAAGCGAGCCAGGGCACCCACCATATAGGAATCGCGTTTGTTCTTTGTATACTTGGCAGTTGAATGAGGGACACAGAATTCGTTGGTTACTTCAAGGTAATTCTCCACGGGCATTAACCCGGCATCCGAAGACGCAATCTGACCGCTAATGAATGCATACCCTTCAGGGTCCTTTAGGGATATGTATTCTGTTTCCCGTGTAAAATCAGGAATGCTCAGCGTCTTAAACAGCCCAACTACAGTATCAAGGTCAGCTAGAGCATCCTCCAGCCTCTTCCGAATGGATTCCAGTTCACCAATTTCAGGTAGTTTGGCAAATCCACCCACCACGCTGGAGATGGGATGAGTCTTTCTGCCTGCCAGTATCTCAGCAAGATTGTAGGCAAGTTTTTTCAACCGCAGCGCCATCATCACCACATCTTTATGTGTTTCCACTAAAGGGAAAACACTACCTACTCCCAGGAAGTCTGGCGCAGCCAGGAAAAGAATGTGCAGTATATGGCTTTCCAAAATTTCAGCATTATAAAGAAGTTTTCTCAGAAGAAGTGTTTGCTTAGATGGTTTAATCCCGAAGGCAGATTCGACGGCTTGTATTGATGCTGTATTATGGCTAATCGAGCAAATACCACAGATTCGAGAAGCAATGAGGGGGGCGTCCTCGTAGTACCTGCCGCGAAGCATTGCCTCAAAGAATCGGGGGGACTCGATAACCTCCCACCTCAACTCCTCAATCCTCCCGTCTTTTGCATTTAATACAATATTACCGTGTCCCTCTACGCGGGTTATCTGATGTACATTCACGTTAACCTGTGTCACTTGGTCACCTCCGAGTATGTGTTAAATATTTTAAACTTCTCAACTACCTGGTCTACGGTAAGACCATACTTCTTAAGTATATCCTTCTCCGAATCAATGTTGGGGTCATCAACCAGACCACGGCAGCCCCAGCAGTACCGACCACTATTAATACAGATTGCTCCACAGCCGGCCCTGATAACCGGTCCAAGACAGGTCATGCCTCTTTCGAAGACGCAGATATTACCCGCCATCTTACACTCAACACAGACCGGATAGTTGGGTATGTCGGGTTTCTTGCTGAGCAAAAGTGCCTTGATGACCTTAAGCAATTCAGAAGGGACTGGCGGGCAGCCCCTAACATAGTAATCAACCGGTACCACGGCATCTACGGGGCGTGCCGGAATTGTATCATAATATTTAGCATTATCTCCGTAGACTATCTCCAGTGCCTCTTCCATAGGGAGGTGATTTTTCAGGCAGTTGATACCGCCGATACAAGCACAGGCACCGAGAGCGACCACAATCTTGGCTTCGTCACGTATCTTTTGAAGTCGAGGTATCTCTGATTCTCTAGTAATACTACCTTCAACAAAGGCAATATCGTAACTGTCTTCTCTTTCGGTCTTGACCTCCCTGAAATTGACAATATCAACTGCATTCACTAAGTCGATAAGCTCGTCTCCATTAAGATTAAGAGCATCCAACTGGCATCCCTCACAACCGGTGAAATCAAAGAATGCTACTTTAGGCTTCATTATACTGCCTCCCTTAAATTTCTTAGTTGAGCGAGGGTGAATACCGGTCCCTCCTGGCAGACATAGATGCCGTTTATCTGACAGTGTCCACACTTACCAACCCCACACTTCATCCTCCGCTCCAATGACATAATTATGTTCTCATCAGGTATTTCTTTCTTCTTAAGCTCAACGATAACAAATCGATACATTATGGGCGGACCTACCACTACTGCCATCGTTTTCCTTGGGTCAATTTCAACCTTGGGTAAGAGAGTGGTTATTACTCCAACATTCCCCTTCCAGCTTTCATCTCCTCTATCTACTGTTTCATAAAATTCGATGTCTTTACTCTTGTCCCAGAGAGCCAGCTCATCAATAAACACCCGCTCTTCTGGAGACCTGGCTCCGAAGAGCAGTACGGCTCTCCCGAAACTATCCCTGCGGTCAAGGACGTACTGTACTAGAGAGCGCACCGGAAAGAGACCAATACCCCCCGCTATCATCAGGATATCCTTGCCTTCGAGGTCTTCCAATGGGAAGCCATTGCCGAAGGGCCCGCGAATCCCAGCAATTGCTCCCTTTTCCAGATTGTGCAGAGCACCAGTTACATCGCCCACATTTCTAACCGCCAGCTGAAAGTTATCTCCTCTGGTTGGAGATGAAGTAATAGATATCGGTGCCTCGCCAATACCCATGACCGATATTTCAACAAATTGCCCCGGTCGTTGTCCCAGTGCCTTACCATCCTCCAGACTGAATTCAAAGACCTTCTCCGCTGAAGTCAAGGTATCAACTTTCACAAGCTCAGCCGGGCGTGGCAGGTATAATTCGGCTGCCGGTCTGGCTTCTCTGATAATGCGTGTGGCGGCTTCTTTAGCCCTGGCTGACTCTGCGACTGCATTGAAAGCCTCTAGCGGACTGGCAATATCCGCCAGGCACGCCGTGGCACAGCGACCACAACCAACGCAGCCAATATGACCATATCTTTCGAGTACATACTTTCCTTTGCGATAAATTCGATGTCGGAGCCGGCTAGTTTTGTCATGCCGAAAATTTTCACCGGAGGCAACCTTGGCGAAATCAACCAGCACACAACCATCCCAATGCCGGACACGCTCCCCGTCCCTCAGGTTTAATGCCATCTCATCCTGAACGTCGAAACAAAAGCAGGTGGGGCATACCATTACACAGGAACCGCAACTGAGACAGGTAGCACTCTTAGATTCCCAATACGGGTCATCGTAACTGTCCTCTAATAACTTCGGCAATCTTTCCCGAGGTACATCAAGGGAGAGTTGATACTTGGTCAGTGCTTCATCTCTCACTGCCTTCTGTTTGGCTATCTCATCACCAGTGGGCTCTCTTGCCCGGCAATACTTAAACAGGAGGTCAGCCCCTTTTTCCGAACCCACGGTAACCATGTAACCATCACCAATATCAGTTAACAAAAGGTCGAAGCCAGTTTCGGCAAGATGCGTTCCCATGCTCGGAGCGAAAGATTTCGGTGATGGGTTAAGGCAATCAACCCCTATGATGATGGTATTCTGTCGTCGGGCAATATAGTTGGGGTCAGGCTTAGTAATAATAAATGCCTCATCCAATAATTCGAGTGCCTTAATATCATAGGGATGGATGCCGATTATGGCTCTTGCGGTATCATCAATTACTGATTCAACTTCAGCTTCACCTTCAAGCTTGAATCTAATTAGAGTTTCCTTTTCTGGAAGAAGATATTTTGTAGGCGCCATATAGGTAACATCATAGTCAAAACACATCTCATCAAAGCTGGTTATTTTGTCATAAACATATTTGCCATGCTTTGACTTGACTCCAACTACCTCCATCTCCTTTGCCAGACCTTCCACGAGTGCCTTCAAATCCTCTCTGGTTATTACCAGAGATTTTTTAACTTCAACTACTTCTACAACAGGAGGCTTAGGGCGTACCTGCACGTCTGTAGTAACTGTTGGTTCCTTACCTATCGATTCGAGTGTTTCTCGTATCAGTTTTTCCAGGTCATCAGCAGCAACAGGTTTGACTAAATAATCGACAGCGCCCAGTTTCGTTGCCTCGCTGGTAGTCTCGGCTGAAGGGTACGCGGTTATGATGATGGACTTTATCCACGGTCGCCGGGCTTTAACTTCTTTGAGGACTGAGATTCCGGTTAGACCTGGTAATCTTATATCAAGAACCAGTACACTGAAGTCCTGTTTTTCAATTAGATTCAGCGCCTCCTCACCGGTCTCAGCGGTTGCCACCTGGTAGCCGCCATCTTTAAGCCAATCACTGATTGACTCACGCACAATTGGTTCATCATCGACAATTAGTACCGTATTCTTTTGCATTCTCCTCCTCTCCTTAGCTTTCATTTTCAAGTTTAACCAGTGTCTCCCGGATAAGCCTTTCGAGACTATCAACTGAAATTGGCTTTATGAGGTAATCAACGGCACCGAGTTCCATCGCTTCACGTGCTAATTCTTCGGATGGATAGGCAGTTATAATAATTGATTTCATTTCAGGCTTCAGTCCCTTGACTTCCCTGAGAACTGTAATCCCGGTTTTTCCAGGCAACCTAACATCCAGAATTATGACACCGAAGTCCTGTTTCTCTATCAGTTCCAGGGCCTCTTCTCCGGTTTTAGCGGTAACCACCTGATAACCGGCATCTTT
>CAZXWQ010000009.1:11752-22426 GCA_964644545.1 uncultured Dehalococcoidales bacterium
CTGAGGCAATCAGGAATTGCCGCTCTAACTTCGGGAGTGCATTCTTCGCAGTAAGAATCCACGTTTTCCACTTCAATGGCAAAAATGACAATCCGCTTAGGCAAGGCAAGACCAAGTTTCCTGCCAAGCTCAATAGCAGTAACAAAGCTCAAATTGTGGGATGTGTTCGCATATGGAGTGGTATTAAATGCTTCGGGCTCAAGCTGATAAACCTGCCCAACTCTTCCCTCTCCGGTCTGAATAGCATCAACGATGATAGCCCTATCATAGCCAGCTAATATCTCCAAAGAGGCCAGGCCATCCATACTTGTCTCCATCACTGTTGTCTCTGCGTCATCAAGTTTGTTGTGCAAAGCTCTAGCAACATGGAGACCTACGCTATCATCACCACGCATTGAATTGCCCAGGCCCAGAATTATTGTTTTCACCCCATATCCTATCCTAATAAAATTTTAGTGTACGGTCGAAAGGATATCATGCTCAACTCAAATGCTGCTTATCACTGTCAAGAACGTGTACTGAACCAAAGCGGCAGAATTTTTGACCACCAGGCAATTGTTTAAGCCTCTCAATCTCGTCATCTTTAATAAGGACCACTGTTCCGAATGAATCTTGAATCTCATTGGCAATTGGGCATGAGGAACAATCGTAGTTACGGTCGCAGATTCGATAGGACAGAGCACCGACTTCTGGCCAAAGGTGCTTCTTATCTCTTATCTCCTCCCCCAATTCTCCAAGAATACTATGAATTACATTGACCAGTTCTGTAACCTTGAAGGGTTTAGGCAAATAGTTGAGGATTCCCAGCTTTTTCGCCCTTTCCTTTGTTTCTTTCGAGGGGAAAGCAGTTATAAGTATTCCTTTTGCTCCCGGTTTAAGTCCTTTAGCTTCCTCGAATACTTGCAAACCATCAATGTCAGGCAGCTTCAAATCAACAATAATAATATCAAACTCTTTTTCGCGGACTCTCTTTAAGGCATCCTCCCCATTGTCAACACACTCGACATCATATCCATCCTCTGTAAGCCATTCCCGTAGACCTTCTCTCACCGCAGTCTCATCCTCTACAATCAGTATCCTCCGTGTTTTGACTTCCATGTCCTCTCTCCTTATATTATAATGATTTTTGCCTTCAAATATATCTGTTTATTCTCCATACTATCTTGGCGGTCATGACGAGTTGTAGTTCCTCACCTGGTTAGCAATAGTTCCGTCTTTCTTTCAACATTCGCAGGTGTAAGTCGTTCTTGTACTTCTCTTATGCCGCATAAATCACGGAGATATCCACATTGTAGACATAGCTCATACCAGCCGTACCGGTCTTTTTGGAGGAACACACGCCCCTAGCATCTGGGACAAATCTTCAGTTTCATCAGTTCTTAATAAACCTCCACTGGTTGTGCCCCATAACTGGTGGAAGTTTCTCTTATCTTATTCTATCATATCCTATCGTCTCTCATCATATTAGTCAATCCCTTCAAGTAACCAATATTTCCTCGGCAAACTCCAACCTGATTGGCTCCTGGTTCAATACATTACCTCGGAGGAAGGTGTTCTTAGCCATGCCGTTGCTTTCCTGAGCGGCTCTAGCATCCAGCAGCTTCGCCTTTAGGAGCAGGGCTTCCTTGCGCCTGGTTTTGTCACCTCAGGAGTAAAAAGAAAGGCTGGACAAACCTTTCTGATGCATGTATCCAGCCTTTCTAAAGGAACGATTGTTATGATAACGGTCTAACCCTTACCGATTCTAAAAATCTTGGTACCGCATGTGGGACAAACACCCTGGGTCGCCGGTTTACCGTTCTTCATAGTAATTGACTTGGGATCTTTTATTTCCCTCTTGGCACGGCATTTCATGCAGTATGCTTCCATTTGTCTACATCCCTTCTTTGTGGCAGAATAGACTATGGGTTAATCGAATGTCAATAGTCTCAGCCAATTAGACATCCCTGCGAAATGTATAATATGGAAGTAGGTTCAGCTGCAAGGGCCCATAATTTTGTTAGATTATTACCGCAAAGTATGAGATGAAATATTTCAAATGGTAGCAGTACAGGAGGTCGACCCCAGTGAATTTGAAGGATAAATATGCCATTGTAGGTTGGGGCTATACCCCACAGGGACATGTGCCTGATAGAACTGCTTTGAGTTTCCATGTGGAAGCAATCAGCAATGCCATCAAAGACGCTGGATTGGTTGTGGAATTTAAGATACCGGAAGGAGTGTGGTGATGAATAGCAGAATTATACGATTGTTGGTGAGCTGCTTGATAACAGTAGCCTTGTTATTAGTATCTTGCGGTCAGGGAGTCACCAGGAAGGAACAAGAGGAAGAGACTCCAAGCCAAATATCCTTAAGAGTTGGAGAAACAGCGCGGACATCGAAGATAACAGTGACCATCTCAGATGCCATCATAGCTGATAGCTACGAGTACCACTCCCAGGCAGAGGGAAAGACGGTCTCCAAGAAAGCGCCCTCCGGTTTATCTTACCTCATCGCCACTGTGGAAATCGAAAACGTGGGCGCTACTGAGGAATCTGGGGGGACAAGGTATATCACCGCATTCGATAATCAGAGCGAGCATTACCGGATTATAACACCATATTTAGGACAGGACCGTTTGAAACTTCAACCGATTATTAAATCAGGCGAAAAGGTGAAGGGTAAGGTGCTCTTTTCTATGCCGAAAGGGGCAACCGGCTTAAAAATAGCATATGACTTTTCGAGTTACAATACTAATTTAGCACTCGCAGAGTGGGAGATTGAATAGTTGGAGTTAATATACGTGAGGGAGATTTTGCCGTATGTGTAGCGTTCCCTTAGGCGGACTTCGTGTTCTAGACTTGACCCATTCTATAGCTGGTCCCTACTGTACGAAGCTGTTTGCTGATTTAGGAGCGGATGTTATCAAAATTGAGAAACCCGAGTCTGGAGATGGTGCCCGGCGGCTTCATCACTTCATCGGTGACGGACCCGACCCCGAAAAAAATCCGCTGTTCCTGTACCTGAATACGAACAAGCGTAGTGTTGTCTTAGACCTGAAGACAACAGAAGGGATTGGGATATTTAAAGAGCTTGCATTAAAAACAGATATCCTCGTGGAGAACTTTCGCCCTGGGGTTATAACACGTCTCGGGCTCGATTACCATACTCTTGAGAGGCTCAACCCACGCCTTATCATGACCTCAATATCTAACTTCGGGCAAGACGGCCCTTACCGTGATTGGCAAGCCACCGAGCTAACGCTTAACGCGCTGAGTGGCATGATGCTGATGACCGGAAGGAGCGACCGTGAGCCAGTCAAGCTCGGGTTACACCAGGTACAGTATACCGCTGGTGTTGCTGCGGCGGTAGCAACACTTGCCGCCTGCTTCCAGCGGCAGAGGTCTGATTATGGACAGCATATAGACGTATCGGTCATCGAGCCCATGTTCAACACGCTCTTTCAACAGGTCTGCAGGTATTCGTATCAGGGTATTGTACAGGCCCGTATGCCTGGCACAATCCCTTTCTTTTGGCAGACAACGGACGGGTGGATGCATGCGTCTGTACTACAGTTAGATGGCATGATAAATTTCCTCAGCACTCTAGTCCCGGGGCTTGATGCTTCCAAGTTCAAAGACCCAACAAGCTGGCTGGAGCACTTCGGTGAGTTTGTGAGTCTGGCAGAGCACTGGCTCCACGAGCGAAGTAAGTTTGAGGCTGCCCTGGAGGGTCAGATGCAGGGGCTGATGTGGGCCCCGGTACACACAGAAGCTGACCTTCTCGATTCTCCGCAGTTCAAAGCCAGGGGATATTTCGTTAAGATAGACCATCCTGTGGCCGGCCGGGGGTGGTATCCCGGACTGTGCTTCCTCTCTGAGCAGATTGGAGGCGTGGAGACACGACCCGCACCTCTGCTCGGTCAACATACCGGAGAGGTACTCGGTGAGTTACGGCGCGAGCCAACTGGACCGTCTGCACAAGCAAACAGTCGCACAAGTTTTACGAATGAGAGGAACAGACCAGACCGGTTAAAAACTGCGATGCCCCTAGCTGGCATCCGCATACTGTCACTTGAGCACTGGGCAGCGCTACCTCAAACAACCAAGTATCTGGCTGGCCTGGGTGCTGAAGTCATAACCGCCGAATCTGCCAACCATCCTCACCCCGACCCGCGTAACGGCCCATTGTTCAACGAAAGCGGCAGGCAGAAGTTGTCCATAGCTCTCGACCTATCGAAGCCTCGGGGCATCGCTCTTTTTAAGCGCCTTATCAAGGTGAGCGATGTTGTGGTTGATAACTTCACCCCCAGGGTTATGAAAAACTTCGGGCTCCAATATGAGTCGTTACGGGAGGTCAAGCGCGATATTATCGCCCTCAGCTTAAGTGGGTTCGGACACAAAGGACCGTGGTATCTATACCGTGGGTACGCTGTGACCGCCGAGGCAGCCAGTGGTCTGTCTAACCTCACAGGCTATGCTGACGGTCCCCCGGAAAGACCCGGCGGAACACCGTTTGGCGATATAATTCCGGCACTGCACGCTGCCTGGGCTATCCTGGTTGCTTTACAGTATCGCAATCGTACCGGCGAGGGCTCATTTATTGATATCTCTATGTTAGAGCCATGCACCTGCCAGTTAGGCGAGGCCATTGTGAACTTCTCGCTTACCGGACACACCATGCCGAGAATGGGCAACCGTGACCCCAATTCAGCACCCAGCGGCTGTTACCCGTGTCAGGGCCAAGACAAGTGGGTAACCATCGCTGCCAGTACTGAAGCGCAATGGCAGGCGCTGGTTACCGTGCTGGGTAACCCTCCTTGGGCAGCAGAAGAACGTTTCGGCACGAAGGAATTGCGACTGGAACACCAGGATGAGCTGGATAGTTACATAAGCGAGTGGACACGTAGGCGGGATAACATGGAGGTAATGAAGCTATGTCAGGAGGCAGGTGTTCCTGCAGGAGCAGTTTTGCATGTTCGCGAGGTGATGACAAATGAGCACTACCGCCAGCGCGGAGCCTTCGAAGTGGTCCAGTGCCCACCACCCCCAGACGGTGTCGGTAACCGCCTGCACGTTGCACCCCCGTGGAAACTCTCAAAGACCCCAGCCAGCACCTCTCGTCCTGCGCCGGCAACTCTCGGGCAAGACAACGACTACGTCTATCGCCAACTACTGGGACTGACTGACGATGAGTTGTCTGAGCTGGAGACAGAAGGCGTCATAGGCACGGTTGTTACTAAGTCTGTGGAAGCGAGTGCCGCATTGTCAACTCTCATGTCAGAACACGATGAGAACTACCTGGAGATATTGGGGCTAGAGTAGCCTCTTGGCACAGGAGACACCCACCAAATAAGAGATGATTCACCATGATACCCCGGTCAGGGCAAAGCCTTCTCCTTTGTTCCTTCATAAAGCTTCCACACACACATTTGGTGGTAACACTTCCCTTTGCTTTTTTCCTTGCCCAAGGTGCTGTCACCTTATCACGTTCCATTAAATTCAGTGCATAGAGGGTTCCATAGTACGCTTGACTGCCGACATTGCGAAGACTATAATCCACAACAGGGCATTTATGTAGAACAAGAAACCACAATTTAAAAACTGTGGTAGTTGAAACCTTAGGGGAGCCACATGCGTGCCTATGCGATCAGAAGATTTCTACTAATTATCCCCACCCTGATTATACTGACTCTCATACTGTTCTTCATGTTCCGCTTCGTTCCCGGCAGTGTGCTGGACTTGATGGTACAACAGCACGAAATCAATACTACCAGTGAAATACCAGTTGACCGTAAAGCACTTGAGCATATGCTGGGGCTAGACGTACCAGTCCATGTCCAGTACGGTCGCTGGATATGGGGTTTCCTGCAGGGTGACTTCGGGAAGTCCTTATGGACAGAGCGAGCCCTGGTTGAGGAACTGCGACAGAGATTACCAGTAACCATTGAACTTGGTATTATGTCCATGGTGCTCGGGATACTATTCAGCATCCCCATAGGCCTGTATGCAGCGATACGGCAGGATACGATAGGTGATTATATAGGACGCACCTGGTCGATACTGGCTCTCTCCGTTCCCAGTTTCTGGGTAGCAACCATGGTATTTATTTACCCTTCAATCTGGTGGGATTGGATACCAGCTATCGAATACATCCCCCTTGTTAAGGACCCGCTAGGGAACCTGGGGCAATTCTTAATACCTGCTCTCATTATGGGCATGTTTACCTCCGGCGGAACCATGAGAATCACGCGTGCCATGATGCTGGAGGTGCTGAGGCAGGATTACATCAGAACCGCCTGGGCAAAGGGACTCAGGGAGAGAGCAGTAGTTATGAGACATGCCGTAAAGAATACCCTAATCCCGGTGATTACTATAGTAGGAGGTATGATACCCTCGTTGCTTGGAGGTTCAGTTATTATGGAGCAGATATTTTGTCTGCCGGGAATGGGGCGTTACCTGCTGGAGGCTGTTCTAATGAGAGATTACGTCGTAGTTTCCGGGTGGAATCTGATAATGTCCACCTTCGTATTGATAGTAATAGTAGTTACCGACCTGGCTTATGCCTATGTTGACCCGAGGGTTCGCTACAGGTAGAAGAAATAATGAGTGAGATTAAAGAAGCCGACACAGGGGTAGAGACGGGGGAGAAGGCAAAGAAACGTAACTTCTGGGTTAATGTGCTCATAAGGTTACTCAAGGAGAAGCCGCTGGGTACAGTAGGATTGCTTCTGGTTCTGGCGCTATTTTTCACTGGTATTTTTTCCAACTTCCTGGCACCTGAAGGCTTTAATAAAATTCACCTGGAGCACAGGCTGGCTCCGCCATCAGCTGAGTACCCACTGGGTAATGATGGGCTGGGGCGAGACATACTCAGTCGTATTATCTGGGGGGCTCGCCTCTCTATGATTGTCGGTGTAGCGGCCACTGCTCTTCACACAGTAATATCTACAACCATAGGTATGCTGTGCGGCTACCTGGGTGGTAAATTTGACCTGATAGTGCAGAGGTTTGTTGATGCCTGGATATGCTTCCCTCAACTGGTCATTCTCATAACCCTGATGGCTGTAGTAGGACCAGGTTTACTGCAGATACTACTTGTTCTGGGAGTATCAAGCGGCATCAGTGCCATCAGGTTCAAAAGAAGCCTTGTCTTCGCTATTAAAGAGAACATGTATGTGCACGCGTCGCAGGCTATTGGCGCCCGCACCGGAAGAATACTCTGGTATCATCTCCTGCCCAATATTATGCCCATGATAATAGTCCTGTTCACAATTGGGATGGGGGGGGTTATTCTAGCTGAGGCTAGCCTGAGCTTCCTGGGGTTAGGTGTACCTCCCCCGCAGCCAAGTTGGGGAGGTATGATTAGCGGATCCGGACGCGAATACATGCTGGAGGCCCCCTGGATGGCCTTCTGGCCTGGTGCTGCCCTGACCCTGGCGGTATTCGGTATAAACATGCTGGGTGATGCGCTGAGGGACCTGCTTGACCCGAGGCTAAGGGGTAAAATGGGGAGCTTTAGCGCACAGGCATCGAAGAAACTGAAGGTAAAACTATGATTAATACAGAATCTATTACGAGTTTTCTATATATGAAGCAGGGGGGGTAACGCATATGAAGCTAAACGAAGTTAGCAGAGATTGAGTTTCATCAAGAAAAGGCGAAGAAAAAAAGGAGGCTGAAATGAGCAGGAAATTAATATGGCTGGTAGCAGGTTGTCTGGTAGGAGTAATGGTGCTTGGGTCTTGTGGCCCAGCTCCAGCAGAAGAAGAGGAGGTAGCTCCAGAAGAAGAGGCAGTAGTGCCGGAAGAAGAGGGAGAGGTTGTTAAGGAGGTAGAGGAAGAAGTGGAGGTGGAAGAAGGGAAGGAGATGGTACTGGATTCATTGGGTAAATTGGTGGAAAAGCCACAATATGGTGGGACACTTACCTTCGTCGCCGGAGACAGAACTCAGGGCTGGCGCCTGTGCCATGCCTCTGCCGGGAATGAGGACCACCTTGCCTATGTCTATGAAAGGCTGGGGACGGGAGACTGGACAAGGAGTGCCGGAGGCACCGGTGAATGTAACTTCTTCTATCCGGGGAGTACCACTCCCGAGTGCTGGGCCCCCGCATTGGCTACAAGCTGGGAGCAGCCCGACCCCCAAACTTTTATCTTCCACATACGAAAGGGAGTTCATTTCCAGAATAAACCACCGGTAAACGGAAGGGAGATGACTGCTGAGGATGTGGCCTGGTCATTTACTAGATACAAAGAACATCCTGATAGTCTGGCAGCCACTCTAAAGCAGGGTCTGGTCTCGGCGACAGCCCTCAATAAATGGACGGTTGAATTCAAATCAGCTGTGGAAGCCCCTGGGGCCTTCGGCCAGTTTGGTTGGCTTATCTGTAATTTCATACACCCGCATGAAATAATAGAAACCTACGGAGAGGGCGGCTTTTTTGATTGGAGGAATGCCTGTGGGACGGGACCGTTTACTATTGACGACCAGGTTGTTGGCAGCAGTATAACCTATAAGAGGAATCCTACCTACTGGTGCTATGACGAACTTCACCCGCAGAACCAACTACCATATGTAGACTACATCAGGCATCTGATTATACCTGATAAGTCTACCAGGATGGCAGCACTGCGCACAGGCAAGATTGACAGGGCTTCAGCCGACTCAGACGCTGCATATAGTTTAAAGAAAACAACCCCCGAACTGCTCTATCACAGTCAGCCGACGCCCCAGGGCAATCCTATGATACATTGGAGGCTTGACCGCGAACCCTTTGGGGACATAAGAGTTCGGCAAGCGCTGTTCATGGCCATAGACCGCGACACAATAATCAGAGAGTACCTTAGGGGTGAAGGCACCGCACTCTCCTGGCCAATGTGCGCGGCATGGCCGGAGGCGGTCTACACCCCCGTCGAGGAGCTTCCACCCGCAGCCAAGCAACTGTTTGAGTACAACCCAGAAAGGGCAAAGGAGCTTCTGGCCCAAGCCGGGTATCCCATTGGCTTTGAGACCGAAGTGCTTACGACTGAGGACTACGTGGAGAGAATGTCAATATTTGTCTCCTACTGGGAAGCCATTGGCGTTAAGGTCAATATTAGGCTCGCTGAAGGGGCTGCTTATTCTGCTGAGGTATACGGTTTTAAGTATCCAGGAATGGCCGCCGGCCCCTCCGGACAGGGCGACCCGGCTACTGTACTCTGGTATGGGTACTCGACCTCCTGGATTAATAAGAACCGTCAGGATGACCCGTACTATGATGAGGCTATCGATAATATATTTGGTACCTATGACGAGATTGAGCGAAACAAGCTCATCAAGCAGCTAGCAGTATACCAGCTGGAACAGGCATATCAAATTGCCTTCCCAGGGGACTGGACCTACTCTTTCTGGTGGCCGTGGTTAAAAAATTACTACGGACAGGTGTCTATGGGAGCCCATTATAGTCAGGCTGCCATATATACTCACGTCTGGATTGACCATAACTTAAAGGAATCAATGGGACATTAGAGCTTGGCACCCCATTCAGGTCTTTTGAGGTTGATGACCCGGAAGACCTCGACGATTCTTTTCGGCTCTTTAAACAGGTAATCGCTGAGGCTTCAGACCTTGGAGCGGCGGGGATACTGCCCGATGGCAACAACCCCTGATATCTATTCCCATGTCTTGCCTGGCTTACAAGAGGCAGCATCACGACGTTTTGATGAAGGTTTGGAGAGTGCTCTAACTGAAGCCCGGGTCGCTAAGGTTCTTGAGAAAAATGTCGGCAAAGTTGCCTCCGAGGGGGAGTTTTGAGGTAGAATTTTGCAGCTATTACTGGTGTTTTTCAGGCAATTTTTCTACACCTATAACCTCGGCACCGAAATGCTTTATAGCATAGTCCACCAGGCGAGAAATGCCGGGGATATACTTATTACTGGATTCCATAACCAATCATCCGCTTATAAAGGCAGTCATCGTGCTAATTGTTGGATACATGGCACTCCACTAAGCTCCGTGCTACTTGTTCATTCCGCCGACCCTGCGGGGGTCAGCTGCGGTCTCAAGTCTGAATAGTACTGTCGTCTTATCTACCCTTAGAGGCGGCGGGTTTACCCGCCGCCTCTTTACCTGCCATCATGCCTTGACGTTTCACTTGCTTTGATTCCTGGTCTTTGAGCCAGAGCATTGCAGCGACTCTGCTGGTACTCTTATACATCGCTCCAGGCGTACTGATGGTATTTCCTTCCGGGCTATCAGCTCGTATATCAGCGAGCGTCCTATGCTCAATATTTGGGCTGCCGCACTAGGCTTTAATAGCAACTTCTCCATTTTTACCCCTAATCCGTGAGTCCAGATTCAGAAAGCTCATCTTTCTGGTGCCGCATGTGGGATTCACTGATTTTCATACATACGAGCGAAGCGAAGCAATCCCGCCTCCATTTTAAGAGATTGCCACGTCGCCCTTCTGGGAAGGGCTCCTCGCAATGACAGTTGGGGTTCCCCCTCAGAGAATTCACAGATTAAGGTTTACCTCCCTCTATTGACATCACTTTACTATTATGCTAGATTATTATTAAAGCGACGTCTAATATTAGCTTCGCTTAAATATATGAATAATATATTGCTTAAAAGACCATTTATGGCTTAAAGGAGAAAATATGGCAAAAAAGCCTCTTATAACCAGCTGGGAAAGAACTCAAATCGCTGTAGCCTACAA
>CAZXWQ010000010.1:0-4724 GCA_964644545.1 uncultured Dehalococcoidales bacterium
CGGTTTGCTCCTTTTCTTGTACCGAGGTTTAAAATGGCGCTGTTTCTTGACGGCTGAAACTGTGGGTTATACAATAGCGTTGTTGAATAAGATGGCTGGTAAGTACGACGTAATCATTGTTGGTGGTGGCCCGGCAGGTATCTTTGCCGCTTTAGAGCTGGTACAGGAATCAGGCCTGAGTGTTTTGCTTTTAGAGAAGGGGAAAGACATTGACGGCCGCCAGTGTCCGGCACGTGATCAGGGTAGCTCTTGTATTGATTGTACTCCCTGTAACCTGGTCTGCGGTCTGGGTGGTGCCGGAGCCTTTAGCGATGGCAAGCTAACACTCACCCCTCGTGTAGGAGGCCGACTGGTGGATTATGTCGGTGAGCGCAATGCTGAGGTATTGATTAAGCATGTTGATGATATTTATCTCAGGTTTGGTGCCTCAGAAGAGCTTTGGGGGGTTGGGGATGATGTGGAGAGGTTAAGCCGGCTGGCATCCCTGGCAGAACTACGTCTGATACCGGTGCCTCTTCGTCATTTGGGTACGGAACGCTGCCGTCTGGTACTCAAGGCTATGCGGGATTATCTTGGTTCACGTCTGGAATTTAAGCTTGACACGGCAGCTTCGGCAGTAATTGTTGATAACGGACAGGTTAAGGGAATTGAAACTGATGCCGGCGATATGATTGACTGCGATTACCTGATTCTGGCTCCGGGCAGGGAAGGGGCGGACTGGCTTGCTAAGGAAGCCAGCAGACTCAAACTAACCATGCACAATAACCCGATTGATGTTGGCGTCAGGGTGGAGGTGCCGACAGGAGTCATGGAAGATTTGAGCAACGTATTATATGAAGCCAAGCTGGAGTATATATCACCGACTTTTGATGACCGGATAAGAACATTCTGTATGTGTCCTGCTGGTGAGGTCATTATGGAGTCTACCGGGGGGTCTGACCCGGTAATCACCGTCAACGGGCATAGCTACGGTGACCGCAAGAGCAGCAACACTAATTTTGCTCTGTTGACAAGTACCACCTTTACTGAGCCATTTCGGGAGCCTATTGCCTATGGGAAATATCTGGCTAGACTGGCTAACATTCTTAGTGGCGGGGTGCTGGTGCAGCGGCTGGGTGACCTGGTGCAGGGTCAACGTTCGACCCCCGCCCGTATCAGCCGTGGCCTGGTGAGACCTACATTAAGCAGTGCTGTCCCCGGTGACCTTAGCTTTGTACTTCCCTACCGTCACCTGACCGGGCTGCTGGAGATGCTCAGGGCAATGCACAAGCTTGCTCCGGGTGTGGCTTCACGCCATACCTTACTTTACGGGGTTGAAGTCAAGTTCTATTCCGGGCGGCTTCAGCTCAGCCACTGCCTGGAGACAGAGGTTAGTAGTATGTTTGCTGCTGGCGATGGAGCCGGTGTTAGCCGTGGTCTGGTTCAGGCGTCAGCTTCCGGTATAGTAGCCGCCCGTGAGATACTGAGCAGGAAAGCACGTTAAGGTTACCGTACTTCTTACTGGTATTGCCTGAGAAGATTGCATTCCAGCTTCGCCTTCTTGACAGGGTAGCTTATGCCAACTAAAATGGGATAGTGTGAAATAAGGTATCAACTTTATGATAGCGACAAGATTATCCGCTTGGTGCTATGTGGCTAATGTAGTTGTGGGCAGTAATGAGAGCTTTGAGAGCCTGCTGAGACGTTTCACCAGAAAAGTACAGCAGGATGGGATTCTATCCGAGGTGCGGCATCGGGAGTACTTTGAGAAGCCCAGTATCAAGCGCAAGCGAAAGGCGGCTGCTAAGAGGCGTAGGAGTGCTAGAGCACCGAGGAGATAGTAAATGCTATTAACTGTAGGTAAAAGTGGAAGCACCATTAAAGGATAGTCTAAACGGCGACCTTAAGCAGGCGATGAAGGGTGGGGATAAGGTACGGCGTTCCGTTATTCGTTTGGTATTGGCTGCTATCAAGAATGCTGAAATTGCCAAACAAACCGCATTAGAGGATACCGATATCCTTGGTATTATTGCCAAGGAGGTCAGGCAGCGGCAGGAGAGCATTGAAGCATTTAAGCAGGGAAATCGGCAGGACCTGGTAACTCAGGAAGAGGCGGAGATGGCTATTCTTCAGGAGTACCTGCCTGAGCAGATGGGTCGTGAGGAAATCATTGAGGCGGCTCGCCGGGTAATTAATGAGGTAGGGGCGCATGGTCCGGGCGACAAGGGAAAGGTTATGCCCGGGCTTATAGCTCAGCTCAAGGGTAGAGCCGACGGGCGTGAGATTAATACTGTAGTAACCGAGTTGCTTGGTAAATAATCGCGGATAGAGGAGGAACCAGGAATGGCTAGTGAGGAAGAGAGAGCACTGATTACACCCTGTGGAATTAATTGTGGTATATGTCCCCTGTTTATAGCCCGCACCGATGAGGCACTGCGCAACCGGATAGCCGAAGCACAAGGTGTTCCAGTAGAAGAAGTCTTTGTATGTGCCGGCTGCCGTCCTATGAAGGGACAGATACCGGGAGTAGGGACGGGGCCGGTTTGTGATACCTATGCCTGCGCGCTGGGCAAGAAGATGGAGTTCTGCTATGAGTGTGATGATTTTCCCTGCCTTAAATTAGCCCCCTGTGCCGACCGTGCCCAGGAACTTCCCCACAACACCAAGGTCTATCAACTGGTCCTATTACAGAAAGAAGGCATTGATACCTGGCTTCAGAGGTACCCTGACCGAAGCAGGCAGTACCGGCGGGGTAAGAAGCCGAAGCCGGGTGGAGATATTCAACTTTAGAGACTAATCACGTCATCGAAATTTACCTGGCATTATATCATGTTTAGCATCCCTAAAGGGGCAGATTCTTTAGTTTATCCTCTCTCCTGTTCCCGTAACGTTTCTTCGGGAACCTGGCTTTAAGGTGTCGGTTCTGCCTTTTCGGCAAGACCTTGATGGAAATACAAATCAGGAGGGACAGCAGATAATGAAGATAGTAGACATCAAGACATACGTGGTAGGGAATCCACCTCCTTATTACGGGGGATTGAACTGGGTATTTTTGAAACTCACCGCTGATGATGGAGTAGAGGGCTTCGGTGAGGCCTACTCAGTGCCTTTTCACCCAAACACGGTGGTGAAGTTGATTGAGGACGTGGGCGAGAGATATGTTATTGACTCTGACCCATTCAAAATCGAAGTGCTGTGGCGAACGCTCTACTCCAGCGGGTTCAGCCAGCACCCGGACCTGACTATGCTGGGGATAATTAGTGCCCTGGAGATGGCTTGCTGGGACATTGTTGGTAAGGAGCTGAACCAGCCCATCTACAATCTGCTCGGAGGTCAGGTTAACGAGAAGCTCAGGTCTTATACTTACCTTTATCCCGCGCGCGATGACCCGGTGCGGGGTAGTGTCTTCACTGACCCGGAACGGGCACCGATAAGGGCAGCCGAGTATGTTAAGCAGGGCTTCACCGCGGTGAAGTTTGACCCCGTTGAACCTATGATGCCGCCTTACCCCAGACAAATTTCTCTGGAAGCACTTCGCACTGCGGAGAATGTCGTCAAGAACGTGCGGGAGGCCGTTGGTGATAAGTGCGACATACTTGTCGGCACTCACGGGCAGATGGTTACATCCAGTGCCATCAGGCTAGCCAGGAGGCTTGAGAAGTACGACCCGCTGTGGTTTGAGGAGCCTGTCCCACCAGAGAACAGGGATGAGATGGCCAGGGTTGCCCGGTCCACCAGTATACCCATCGCTACGGGTGAGCGGCTATCCACAAGGTACGAGTTTGAAGAGTTGCTCCAGAAGCAGGCAGCAGCAATTCTTCAAATGGCTATGGGACGTGTTGGGGGGATACTGGAGGGGAAGAAGATTGCCGCTATGGCTGAAACGTACTACGCGGAGATAGCACCGCATCTGTACTGTGGGCCGATAGAAGCTGCTGCTAATATACAGCTCGATACCTGCAGTCACAATTTCTTAATTCAGGAGAGTATCGAGACCTTTGGTGGTGTATACGCTGAAATACTGAAGGAGCCCATCCAGTGGGAGGAAGGCTACATTATCCCTCCAACGAAGCCGGGACTGGGTGTCGAGTTGAATGAGGAGGCTGTGGCCAGGTATCCCTACACACTGCCGAACCTTAGTTTAGGCAGGTAGGGACTACCAATCAGGCGGCTTATCAGCAGGCTTTTTCTTTCTAATATATGTTCATGTCTTCGAATCGGCTGTCAAATAGCCTTTGGGCGGCATTTCTGCTAACATTATCTTGAGCGGTGCAAAGGACTATTCCATGCATAGAGTAGAAGTTCGCTTGAAAAGCCACCTGCCGGATGCCAGAGGACTCGGCCTGGTCAGGGATATCCATGACCTGGGGATAACAACAGTCTCCGATGTTCACGTGGTTGATGTTTACTGGCTGGATGCGGATTTACCGCCTGATAGGCTGGAACTTATTTGCCGGGGACTTCTGGCCGACCCTGTGACCCAGGAATACCGCTGTGGACCGGGTTCTGCCATTGAAAGCGAATCCAGTACCGACCTTCACAGCATTGAGGTTGCCTACAACGCCGGCGTTACTGACCCGGTGGAAGAAACCGTCATGAAGGCGGTGCGGGACCTGGGCATTGACGATGTCCGGGCAGTAAAGACAGCCAGGCGCTACTTTGTTGAAGGGCAACTGGACGAAGAGCAGCTGGAAAGCATCTGTAATAAATTACTGGTGAACCCGATTATCCAGCATGTAATTGGG
>CAZXWQ010000010.1:4824-7624 GCA_964644545.1 uncultured Dehalococcoidales bacterium
ATACTGAACACAGACGTATTCTGCTTTGCCCCTCCTGACTTTTCGTACGAGGAGCTACCGAAGGGAATCCTGCACCCGCGCCGTGTCTTTAAGGGAGTACGCGCCGGTGTGGCTGACTACGGTAACCGCCTGGGGATACCTACCCTGAACGGTGCCATTCTCTTTGACAGGCGATATCTGGGTAACCCGCTTGTCTATTGCGGGACACTTGGGCTATTGCCCGGAGAAATGGCGCAGAGAGGCAATCAGCAGGCTGGCGATATGGTTGTAGTGGTCGGGGGCAGGACCGGGCGTGACGGGATACACGGGGTGACCTTTGCCTCTGAGCAGCTTACTGAGGAGTCGGGCGAGCTCTCCTATACCACAGTTCAGATTGGCAATCCCATTGTGGAAAAGAAGCTCATTGATATTCTTCTTCAGGCAAGAGACCGCGGGCTGTACCGTCGGATAACCGATTGTGGTGGCGGCGGGCTTTCTTCAGCGGTGGGCGAGATGGCGGCGGAAACGGGGGTACGTGTTGACCTGGAGAAGGTCCCCCTGAAATATGCCGGATTGTCCTACGCCGAGATATGGGTATCTGAGTCCCAGGAGCGGATGGCACTGGCTGTGCCACCGGACCGTATCGAGGAATTGATGGAGCTATTTGCCAGCGAGGACGTCGATGCGGCAGTTATTGGGGAGTTTACCAGTAACCAAAGACTTCAGCTTTTCTACCAGGGGAACCTGGTCTGTGACCTGGGTATGGAGTTTTTACACGATGGGCGTCCGCAGATGATGAGAGAGGCCGTCTGGGAACAACTGCATCACCCTGAGCCTGATTTCTCCCGGCCGGAGGACTCAGGTGAAACCCTGCTCCAGATTCTCGGCTCCTGGAACGTGTGCAGTAAGGAATGGGTAATCCGACAGTATGACCATGAGGTGCAGGGGGGTAGTGTTCTCAAGCCGCTGGTGGGGAAGAATAGCGACGGACCCGGTGATGCCGCCGTTATCAGGCCGGTCCTCGACTCGGATATGGGGGTAATCGTTTCCAGTGGCATAAATACCAGGTACGGGGATATAGACCCCTACTGGATGGCGGCATCGGCTATTGACGAAGCGCTGAGGCAAATTGTTGCCGTCGGTGGTAGCCTGCGAAAGGTGGCTTTACTTGATAATTTCAGCTGGGGCAACACCGACCGCGCGGATGTGCTGGGGGCTTTGGTCCGGGCGGCTCAGGCGTGCTACGATATGGCTATTGTTTACCAGACCCCTTTTATCTCCGGCAAGGATAGCCTCCACAATGAATTTCAGGTAGAGGGCGAAACAATCTCCATCCCTCACACGCTGCTCATCTCGGCAATCGGTGTTATGGATGATGTAAATCGTGCGGTATCCATGGACTTCAAGAGTGCTGGAGACATCGTTTATATTGTTGGCGCAACTTACAATGAACTGGGAGGCTCTGAGTATTTGGCAGCCCGGGGATTTATCGGGAATGGTGTACCCAAGGTGAACCCCCAAAATGCCAGAGCCCTTATGAATAGCCTGTCGGTGGCTACTGAGAAGGGCCTGGTCAGGGCCTGTCACGACTGTAGTGAGGGCGGCATCGGTGTGGCGATTGCCGAGATGGCTTTTGCCGGGGGCTTGGGGGCAAAAATACACCTGGAGTCGGTCCCACTCGGTGAGCCGATGGGCAGGGATGACTTCATTCTGTTCTCCGAATCAAACAGCCGCTTTCTGGTCGAGGTAGCACCTGAGAACAAAGACGAGTTTGAGAAGGCAATGAGCGGCAGCACTTCAGCTGCCATCGGTCAGGTTACTGATTCCGAGGTGCTGGAGATATACGGGCTGGATGGAAGTCAAATTGTCAACAAATCTATTAGTGAGATGAAAGAAGCCTGGCAGAGCCCGCTTCGCTGGTAAGGTAGGCAAAAATGAGCAAGGTAAGAGCGCTGGTACTGCGTGCCCCGGGCACAAACTGCGATGCCGAGACCGCTTTTGCCTTCCAACAGGCTGGAGCGGCGGCATCCCTGCTTCATATTAACCAGCTAATTCGGGGTGAGCAACAGCTCTCCGACTACCAGATACTGGCTATACCCGGCGGCTTCACCTACGGCGATGATATCTCCGGCGGGAAGGTACTGGCTAACGAGCTCAGGCTGGGGCTCGGTGAAAAGGTGCTCCGCTTCATTGAAGACGGCAGGCTGATTCTGGGAATCTGTAACGGCTTTCAGGTGCTGGCGAAAGCCGGTATCCTGCCGAGGGTAGGGGATGGCGATTTGCCACGATTGACCCTGGCGGCTAATGACTCCGGTGAATTTGAGTGCCGGTGGGTGCATCTGAGTGTAAACAAGGAAAGCCCCTGTATATTCACACGCGGGATGGAGAGCCTGTATCTGCCGGTGGCTCACGGCGAGGGCAAGGTGGTGGTAGAACCTGATGTCCAGGAAGAGCTGGATGTAGCCCTGTACTACACCGATGAGTATGGAAACAGGGATGCCGGCTATCCGCACAATCCTAACGGCTCGGCAGGAAATATTGCCGGTATCTGTGATAGCTCAGGGCGCGTTTTTGCCCTGATGCCACATCCCGAGCGCCATATTCGGGGTACACAGCACCCGCAGTGGACGAGACTGGGAGCCAGAGAGCACGGTGACGGCTTCCAGATTTTCCTCAATGCCGTCAAATGGGCTGAGAACCTGTAGATAGACTCCCCACAGGCTATTATTCCACACGCCCGAGAAAATATATCAATTCTCGGACTTGACATGTGCCAACTGGCGAACTAAAATACATTTATGGACAGCAACTATAAGAACCA
>CAZXWQ010000010.1:7724-13262 GCA_964644545.1 uncultured Dehalococcoidales bacterium
GGATAGGGATACAGTTAGGCAGAGAAATGGAAGAGCAAGTTGAGGAAAAGGTAGACCTTGTCTCAGCGATAACGCATGAACTCAAGACCTCCCTGACAGCAATTATTGCCTCTGCAGAGCTTCTCGCCGATGAACTCAGACCAAGCGAGGAAAGCGCCTACTGGAAGCTTATTCAATCAATCATCCGCAATGCCCACCAGCTAAACGAGAGGGTATCTTTCTTCGCCGAATTGCCCAGACAACCTATGGAGAATTTTCAGTTTCAACCCGAACCTGTGGAAATCGGGGAGATTATCAATAATGTAGCAACGCGGCTTCACCCACGGATTAAGGGCAAAAGGCAATCCTTTACGTTGAAGTTACCCAGTTCCCTACCGCCGGCTAAGGCAGACAAACAGCACCTGGAGCAAATTGTGCTTACCTTAATATCCAATGCCTCCAATTTCAGCCGGGAAGGAGGTAAAATTGAGGCAAGTGCCTGGCAGTATGATAGCGGTAGCCTGGTAGTTCGGATAAGCGATAGCTGCGGTGGCATTCCCCTCGAAGAACAAGAGCGGATATTCCGACCTCATTATCAGATTAAACGTGGTGATGGAAAGGGCGGGCTCGGGTTAGCCATTGCCAAATTCCTCGTTGAGCTCCACGAGGGTAAGATTTGGGTAAAGAGTCAGATGGGGCATGGGTGTAGCTTCTTCTTTACTCTGCCACTATCCAAGGAAGTCCGGTGAAAGTAGTCGTAATTGATGATGCTCCAGACATCGTCGAGGTTGTTACCCTGTGCTTCCAGCTACGCTGGGGTGGCACTGAAGTGCTCTCAGCAGGCGAAGGAGGTCAGGGGCTGGAGCTTATTGAAGCCGAGAACCCCGATATAGTTATCCTCGATATCAATCTGCCTGATATGAATGGCTTCCAGGTTATCCGTGAGCTACGGCGCTTCTCCCAGGTACCAGTGATAATGCTAACCGTGAAAGGTGAGGACACGGATATAACGAGGGGGCTTGAACTGGGGGCAGATGATTATATGGTAAAACCTTTCAGCCATATTGAACTGATTGCCAGGGCGGAGGCAGTATTACGGCGCACGCGGGGACAACCGATTGCTGAGGAGGAGCGGCCCTTTATCAGCGGAAAACTATCAGTCAACTTCTCCAGCAACGAGATCAAGGTAAGCGGGAAACCTGTCAAGCTTACCTCAACTGAAACCAAACTTCTGCGCCACCTTATCCGGAATGAGGGACGTCTCCTTTCCCATGAGAACCTGTTGACCAAGGTATGGGGAGAAAGCTACCAGGATACCAGAGACCTGTTACGCGTACATATTCAACACCTCAGGCAGAAGCTGGGTGACAGCATTGAAACACCCCAGATTATTGTTACCGAGCACGGGATGGGTTACAAGTTTGTCCGCCCAAGCTAACTGCTGAAGAGTGCCAAACATAGACTATTAAGACCCCCGGCATCGTGCGACCCCAGCTTCAACTTGCGCCCAGAACGGCACTTTCTGGGGGCAGTTTAACAAGCCGGAACACCCCCGATAATAAACCCCTGTTCAAGAAACGAAAACCTTTATGAAACCTTAATAAAAACTTTATAAAACCTTTATGTATTTTATACACACCTCAATAGCCATATGTTTTAATTTATGTGAATGTTTGAACTGTTTAATCCGAATAGGAGTGGGAAATGGATAAAATCAGCGTCTTCCTAGCTGATTGGCAAGTCTTATTTAGAGAAGGAATCCACTTCACCCTTTCTGGTGAAGAAGACTTTGAGGTTATTGGTGAAGCAACCAATAGTGAAGATGCGCTTAACTTCATTCAGACCAACCCACCGAAAGTAGCTGTCCTGAACACCAATCACAAGGAGTTCGGTGGGGGTATTCGAGTAAGCCGTCACCTCAAACGGAATTTGCCCTCGGTGGCCGTTATCCTGATTATGGATAATTACGACGAGGAACAGCTTCTCTCAATCCTAAAGAGTGGAGCCAGTGCCTGCCTGACCAAGGATGCGGACCCTGAGGAGCTGATTAACACCATCAGGACAGTGGCTCAAGGCAATAGACCCATAAGTGATGAACTGCTCATACCTGAAATAGCATCCCGGGTGCTTGGCGAATTCGAGGAGTTCGCCTCGATGAATGAACAACTGGAGAACCTGATGGCCAGCCTTACCCCCGGCGAGACTGAGGTCCTGCACCAGATCTCTGGCGGAAGCTCAATCGAGCAGATCTGCCAGTCACTGAATATTAGTGAAGAGTATATCAGTGATAGCTTTGGGTTCATTGTGAACAAGCTGGTTTTGAACGATAACATGCGGGAGGTTATTGAGGCAGCACACAAAGACCTTCTATCATTAATTTTCCGAAGTCGCGTAGCGGGACAGCCGCCAGCAGACTACGTAACCAAGGGAGAATTCTCTGCCTTCAAAGACAGCCTGGCGGAACGTTTTAAATCCTTTATCGGTGGAATAGATAAATCAGAGACCAAGCTGAGAGGAAGGGATAAAAAAGATTAATAAAGCTAGGGCAAAAGGCATATTAACAATAACGAAGTAAAAAAAGGAGCACAAAATCAATACAAAGTATCTACTCACACCAGACATCAAACCAAACGCCAATACTAAGAAGAAAGGAGGAAAATATGGTTGAACTTAGATATGGCGACTACCATGAAATGGCTGAACTAGCCGGTAAAAGTGTGGCTGAAGTTCGTGAGCAATACAAGCCAACGCTTAACATACCGGATAAGACCAAAACCAAACTCAATAACAGAAATATCAAGAAAAACCAGGAGTCAGAGACATGGCTCAAAGATGACGACACGCTGCGTTTTGTCGAGAAAAGCAGGAAGTCTCCCTTCTTCATTCTTGCTGCACTTGTAGCTCTGGCTGCTACCACCATCCCGTTCGCTTTCGCTCAGACCACGGCATCACTCGACCTGAATGTGGTTGAAAAGGACGACTTTGTTACCGTTAGCGCTAACTCGACTGTGCCCACCTGGAAAGTCTTTGGAAAGTTCAAGGGCGCAACCGGTAGCGGCGCGTTATTCAAGATAACACCCTCCAGCGGCTTTACCGGCGACCTGTCCTGCATGGTCATGGTCGGCAATGGTGAAGAGCTGGTGAAATGCTACCGCGTGCTGATTATGAAGCTTTCAGTCTATGGGAGTGACGGCTCAGGAGACTGTGACACAAGCGCCAACCTGACAGCATACTCTGAGTTTCTTACCTTGAGTAAAGGTGAGGTTGATTTCACCCTGGAGAATCTGGGCAGCGCGATACCACCGTACTGGGTCTATCTTGACAGTGGCTTCTACATCTCTCACTACTGGGGAGCCACCACTATGAGTGGTGATGAAGACCCGCTGCTGTACTGCGATGTAACCCAGAAGGGTACATAATCCCCTTAGTTTAAGCTAATAATATAGGGCTCCCCCACTCTGGGGGAGCCCTATGACCAAGAGCAACAAACACCACCTGGAGAGAAAAGAGTGAGGAAGCAGGTAATAATTGGAGCACTGGTACTATCTCTGTTAATCAGTGGAGGTTCATACGCCATCAGCTACACCACCGCTACCTCGGCAGTGGAAGTTGATGTTGCCGGGACAGAGATAACCCAGGTTGAGCCGGCTCCAGAGGGAGACCAGCCCGATTGGGATTCTGTGGTGCCCAGTGGCGGCGGCGGCGATGCAGAGATTCTAAGACCAGATGCCCCCGGCGACACTACTGATATTGCTTCCCAGTACCCCGATTCGGGACAACACTGGGACAAGGTAGATGATGCTGCACCTGACGACTGGTCAACCTATGTTTGCGAAGAAGGGAAACACCATAAGAGGGACCTTTATAATATCCAGGACTTCAGCAACGGCTCCGGAACTGTCGAGGGTATTATTGTCTACTTCCGTTTTGCCGCTGGTGATAATGGTGGTAAAAAGGATAAAGCCCGTGCCAGGGCAGTGATTAAAACACACGATACCGCCTACACCGGGAGCGAAGAGCAAGTAGCTAACGGTGGCTTTGTAACCAGAGCATATCAATGGACAACCAATCCCTCCACCGGGCAAGCCTGGACCTGGGATGAGATAGATGACCTCCAAATTGGCGTGGACCTTAGAACAGTAGACAAGCATGGGAAAGCGACCTGTACCCAGGTCTATGCCGTCGTTTATTATACTGAAGAGCCGGAAACTGATGGCCAGGTACCAGCGGGTGACCTGTTTATGATAACCCCTGATGATAATTACACCGGCGACTTTACGGTGAAGGTCTACCTGGCCAATACTGGCGACCTGGTTAAGGCTTACCAATATCTTAATATGAAGCTATACCTTGAGGAATCGGAAGAGGCTGGTGAAACCCCCGACTACCAGCTCCTCACTCTGGAGAATGGTGTCGTTACCTTCCACCTGAAAGAGTATGTCCCCGGCATCCATACCATGTCTGTTACTGGCGGTGGTTATGGACTGGTTTCGGGTTACCCCTCAGAGTGGCAGGAAGGATGGAGCGTAGTGCCGGAACTCTATTGTGAGGTCTACTAGAATTGAAAATTAGAGGGCAATAGATAGTACCAGCCTGAAATATTATGACAGGGCTTTGAGAATAAAATGAAGCGGGCAATATTACTTATATCAATAATAGCGGCCTGTATCGTTGGCTTCCTCTCCATGAGAGGAACGCTGCCATTTATACCTGTCCTGGGCAACAGTATGGAGCCAACTTTCAGTGCCGGCAGCCTCTGCTTCATTGAGCCAATAGAAAATCCCGATACCATAGAGGTTGGGGATATCATCGTATATAATGTTCCACCTGTGACCCGTGAGCTCTATAACTACCCTCCTACAGTAGTTCACCGGGTAGTAAAAGTTACCAGGAACGAGAGGGGGGTATTTTTCCGTACCAAAGGCGATAATACTGGAGAAGACCCCTTCACCATACGAGCCCAAGACATCAGGGGTACCGTCAGCAAGGAAATCTCCTACGTTGGCTTTCCTCTCCTTTTCTTCCAGAGTAGGCAGGGGTTAATCTTTCTTATTACCGGCCTATCTCTTCTTGCCCTCTACCTCTACGGTGGTGAGGTTACCCGCGGCAGGCAGTTCATGCACAATAAACTCTTTTCCCCCGTGCTTGATGAAAATCGGCGTAGTAACTGGACAATGACAAACCGAATGGAAAAAACAGAAAAGACCATGGAGAGCACCCACGATGCACTGAAAAGCTTCTCTGAAGCCATGGGTGAGTATGCCGTCCATCTCAAGAGCCACACCAGCGCTATTCAAGGCCTCAGCGAGGCATCTCAAGAACTCAGAAAGGGCGCCGGTGAGCAGAACAGGATTCTAGGTAACCTGGTGAACCGCGTGGAACAGGCACCGTCACGAGCAGAGCCCGGCATAGAGCCGAGGGCGAAAGAGATAATTGTCAGGGAAAAGGGGAAACCACCGCTAAAGCATATAACCAGACCGGCAGGTACCGACCAGATAATTGTCGAGGTGCAGGTGACACCTCAGATACAGCCGGTATTCGCCAGAGAACAGGTACCAG